>DBJWYX010000204.1:956-4353 GCA_052360825.1 Candidatus Wunengus sp. YC64 | reverse complement strand
CGGGTTCGGTAATTATTTAGATGTGCGAAGCGCCATAACGATTGGCATGCTTCCTGATATCTCTATCTCAAAAGTTCAGTTTGTAGGGAACACCTCAGTGATTGGAGCAAAAATGTCCCTCTTCTCTCAGGATGCCTATGAAGTTGCCAGGACAATCGCGTCCAAGATGACTTACTTCGATCTGATGTGTAACAATAAATATATGGAAGAATACGTTTCGGCGAACTTTTTACCCCATACGAACATTGAAAAATTTCCGTCAGTGGCAGAGGAGTTGTTGGTAAGAAGTTGAGAGGTTTGGAAGCTGGGAAGTTGAGAATATGCGAATTGCTCAACTTCTCAGCCTCACAACTTCTCATCTTCCGTAATTTCAAAATTTTTCTATTGGTTTGTGGGATTTGTCCCGATAGTGGTGTTAGAGGGAATTCTATATGGCATTTAATATCGCAGTAGCTGGAAAGGGTGGAACGGGAAAATCGACACTTTCCGCACTCATTATTCGATATATTACCGAAGAGCTTGGCAAACCGGTATCCGCTGTGGATGCCGATCCCAATGCCTCTTTAGGCGCATTGCTTGGATTGCACGTGCAGAGTACCATTGCTGATATACGGGAGGACATCGTAGAAAAAAAGGTGGATTTTTCCGGGATGTCCAAGGACAGGTATATCGAGTATTCTATCGAAGAATCTATCATTGAGAAGGACAAATACGATCTTCTCACGATGGGCAGGCCTGAAGGGCCGAAATGTTATTGTTATGTAAATAACCTTCTCCGTAAATATCTGGATAAGGTAGGGACGACCTATCCTTTCATTGTAACGGACAATGAGGCAGGGATGGAGCACCTCTCCCGCAGGACTACGAATAACGTGGATTTATTGCTGATCGTGAGTGAACCAACGATTGTCGGCGCATTGACAATGCAGCGGATTCTTAAATTAGCCGATTCACTTCCGATTACGATTAAACAAAAGCTCTGTATTTTAAACCGTGTGCCCAGGGACGGCATCCACGCAAATCTTCAACAGAAGCTAGACAGTCTGGGAGTTGGAATATCTGCCATATTTCCGTTCGACCAGGAAGTATACGATACAGCCGCATGCGGGGCTTCTATATTTGAGATTTCTCGCGAGAATGAGTTGTATGGTAAACTGGGCGGGTTCTTGCAAAAACATTTGCCGGCAAGTATGCTCACGAAGAGTACGGTGAGTCGTGTTTAAAGTAATTCAGTTTTTTGAAAAAAGCCATATGTGGATTGTATCTATAGTAGGGGCAGGTTTCAAACCTGCCCCTACACAGGTGTAGGATGGGTTAAGCTTGTCCTGAGGTTGTCGAATGGGCGAGGCGAACCCATCATTGATTTCTGTGATTAGTTTTAGAAATAAAATGTGTTGGGAGATTGAGTTATTATGGAAATACCAAATGTAGCGGATAAGTGGTCAAGTGGCGTCAATGAAATTACACTGGGAGCTACAAGAGATAAAGGTGGTACTCGAACAAAGACGATTACCATCGGTGGTTCAAAATGCGTCCCTTTTATGGATTTTGAGGGTAATCCAGGTCACAAGCCGGTAGTTGCAATGGACATTTGTGACGTGCCGCCTGATGACTGGTCTGAGACCATGAGCAAGCCTTTTGCTGACGTCCTCAATGATCCGGCACAATGGGCTAAGAAATGTGTTGAGCAGTATGGGGCGGATATGATATGCCTCAAACTAGACGGGATTCATCCTGACAAAGGTAATAAAAGTGCAGAACAGGCGGTAAAAACAGTAAAATCCGTCCTTGCCGCTGTGGGTGTGCCTCTAATAATTTGGGGATGTGAACAGGATGAAAAGGACAACGAGGTAATGCCCAAGGTAAGCCAGGCCGCTAAGGGAGAAAATTGCCTCATGGGAATCGTATCTCAGAATAGTTACAAAACACTTACTGCAACGTGTCTGGCAGATGGGCACTCCCTTATTACCATGGCGCCTGTGGATATTAATATCGGGAAGCAGATTAATATTCTTGTGTCCGAAATGGACTTTCCGCTCAATCGAATCGTAATGTTCCAGTCAACCGGGGCGCTGGGCTACGGTTTGGAGTATACATACTCAATTCAGGAGCGTGAAAGACTTGCCGCACTTACTGGTGACAAGATGATGGCAATGCCGGTAATCTGCGATGTTGGGCGTGAGGCATGGCGTGCCAAGGAGGCTAAATCAGGCGATAGTGAAGCGCCACAATGGGGATCCAGGGAGGAAAGAGGACCAATGTGGGAGGCCATCACAGCCGTTAGCCTCTTGCAGTCAGGTGTTGACATTATCCGTATGCAGCATCCAAAGGCTGTTGCAGCGGTAAAAAAATGTATTGATCGTTTATATTAAAAAGAAAGGAAAACATACGATGTTATCCATAGCAGAACGCATCAACGGTATGTTTAAAGATGTACGAGAGGCTATAAAGAACAAGGATCCGAAGGCTATCAGAGAACTTGCCATAAAACAGACGGAAGCCGGGGCGAGCTTCCTGGATGTGAACGTGGGAACAGCTACTGCCGATCCTGCCGGGGCAATGAAATGGCTGATTGAAGTGATTCAGGATACCGTAAAGACACCGATTGCCATTGATAGCCAGAAATTTGATGTATTGAAGGCGGGTTTATCGGTAATCAAGAACGAGGTCTTGATCAATTCTTCAAAAGGAGACCCTGAAGAGTTAGACAAATACATGACCATAGCAAAAGAATATAATGCATCACTGATGTGTCTCACGATGGACAAATGCGGTATTCCTCAGGATGTCGAACGCCGCATGGAGATTGCTATGACGATTGTGGAAAAGGCGGTAGAGCATGAGTTTGAACTCTCAAAGGTCTATATTGATCCCGTGCTCTTCCCTATTAATGTCGATCAGAAGCAGCCAGCGCTCATGTTCGACATCTTCAATCAGATTAAAATGATTTCTGACCCACCGCCGCACAGAAATGTGGGTTTGAGCAATTTCTCACAGGGGACGAAAGAGAAAAGGCTTTTAGCCCGTATATTCCTGACGATGGGCATTTCGTACGGATTGGATGCCGCCGTAATGGACGTGCTTGACAAGGACTTAATGGACGCTGCGATAACCGCTGAAATCATCATGAACCAGCACGTGTACAGCGATTCCTATCTCACGGCATGCAGGAAGTGATAGTCAGGAAGTAATAGTAATGTCTGGGGATCTGTATCAATTTAGTTTTTTGAAACACATTATACACACCCCTTAAATCCCCTCTTCTTAGAGGGGACTTCAAACCTCCCCTCTATCAAGAGGGGCCGGGGGTGTGTTTAAAAACAAACGTTTAAAGTTTAAATAATATTGTCATAAATACGAATTTTCAAAAAGCTAAATTCTTACGGGAATTTTAATT
>DBJWYX010000204.1:0-894 GCA_052360825.1 Candidatus Wunengus sp. YC64 | reverse complement strand
CGAAAGTATCCTCCCCCTGTCCCCCTCCAGAGGGGGATAAAGGGAGAGTTCGTTTCTTTTCGCGTGTTTTGTGGGTAATATGCTGCTGCCGAAGGCAACCTAATGCAGTCGTTTTTATATTAAACTTTTTTTCTCCGCGTGCTATGCGCCTCTGCGGTGAATAGATGTATTTTCATAAGGCACGATTTAAAAACCGTGCCTTTTTTCTTTTTTCATATGAAAATTCACGAAATTAAAACCCGCGTTCGTTACCAGGAAACCGACCAGATGGGCATTGTTTATTATGCCAATTTCTTTGTGTATTTCGAGATGGGCCGGACGGAATATTTGAGGAGCCTTGGATTACCGTATTCGGAGATGGAAAAAGAACACATCTATTTCCCGGTTACTGAAGCCCACTGCCGGTTTCGCTCACCTGCCCATTACGATGACGTCCTGATTATCCAAACAGGTGTTTCTGAACTGAAGCATGCTACGATAGAATTCAGTTATAAAGTGATACGCGAAAGTGACAAGAGCCTTATTGCAGAAGGTTCTACCAAACTAGCCTGCCTAAACGCCAATCGCAGACCCACTCCAATGCCAGAAAAACTCAGGAAACTCTTGCAATAGAAAGATGTGAAAATTTATCGGTTCGCAGGAAGTATTTATTATTTACGAGGTGTTTAGGCTATTGTCATAGCCCAGATTTCTTGAAAAGGTCTGTTAATACCTTCTCAAGATTTCTATGTGGCTGTCGAACATCTAAAACTTAAGATATTCTATTAATTGTAGCGTGTTTTGCTTTCAAGAGTCTTTGTGTCGCCTGGACATATCTTCTTCCGGTAGAAGCTGCGCTATCGTACTCAATTCTTTGAAAACAACATTTGCATTCAATGTAAGAATCGTTTTGTC
>DBJWYX010000203.1:0-4692 GCA_052360825.1 Candidatus Wunengus sp. YC64 | reverse complement strand
TATAAGCAACCAGGGTTGGAATTGCAATAAAGAGACCAAATACCGTGGTTCTGATAGCCTCTGCAAGCCCGCCAGAGAATGCCTTGGCCTGACCCAGACCCAGTTCAGATATAATTCCAAAGATATTTTCCAGTCCCAATACCGTTCCCAGCAGTCCTAATAAAGGGGCTACTGCGGTAATGATTTCCAGCACCAGAAGCCTCTTTTCAAGCGACTTCGTTTCTTGCCTGCCAGCAGCCTGTATATCAATAAATTTTTCTTCCCGCGAAAGATGGTTATTTATAAGGATTCGTCTCAACAGGTTTGAAAACGGACCTGATATTACCTCGCATTTGGAAATCGCAAAGGGTATATCTTCCTGACTGCGGATTGCCTCTATGGTCTGTATGATCTCAGGTTTTAATATCTTGTCTCTGCGAAGATTTATTGCCCTTTCGATAATTACCGCAAGTGATAAAATAGAACAAATTAATAGTGGTATCATGATAGGACCACCGCCTATTAGCCATTCCAAAGTATTACTCCCTCCTAGAAAAAGTAGAAATTAAACTTTACATCAATTGATGATTCCTTGATGTCAACCGGAAACGGATCCAACGGCGCTGCATTTTTGATCGAGGATATAAGCCTCGAAGCCAGTTGAAAATTCCCGGCGTCATCCGCTATCTTTACATCGTCAATAGAACCATCGGGTAGAACTTTAAATTCTATAATGATCGGTTTGTCGTCTTTGGTTTCCAGTTTTATCTCAGCGCGGGTCCCGTATCCAAGGAACCAATAGAGCGATATTCTATCACGAATATGCTTGAAATAAGAGGCATATTCATGTTTTTGTACGTTGAAAGACGGCGCGCCTGGAATTGCAGCATTAGATATTGTATCCTCAAAGAGCGCCGGATCTTTGTTTGCCCCTTCTGTCTTTGCATTGACACTAAAGGAGACCTTGGGTTTCTTCAACTCACCCGGACTTTCCTGCTCGTCCAATCCCCTTTCAAGTCTGCGTTGTTGTTCAAAACCTGATGACTCCGATGGGGGCACAGGTATTTCAGGTTTAAGCGCTGCTGTGTCCTTCATTTCCTTTGTTTCAGCAAATTTTTCTGACTTTACCTCGTCCTTTTTTTCAGTTTCCTCTTCTTGAAGCGACGGTGACAATGATTCATCTTTTTTCTCAGATTCCTTGTTTGTGTCGTCCTGTTTATCGGTAAACAACACCCCTTCACTGTTTGGCAGCGCTTCCGCCGCCTCTTCCTGCACGATGCCGCGTCCGATGGTGAGTCGTTCCCTTTTTGGCGCTTGTGTCGCGGGTTCTGTTTTTATCGTCTTTTCTTGTTTTATTGTCTCCGCCTCCCCCGTCTTTTCCTTGTGTTCTTCAGATACCGTTTGGGGCTGCGGTATTTGAGGCTGTTTCGGAGGCTCCTCCTGCTTTTCTAACCCCTGAGGAAGATTCGCATATCGCGGCGGAGAATTTCTATCGTAAGGGCTATCCTCAGCGATAAACGCCTGTGCCGTAGTTTCCTGTTCTTGCGGCGGTTGCTTATCATTGCCAGGTAAGGGATTCCCTCCCTTGCCCATGAGCGGCGCTTTGGAGCGCCCTTCGGCATGGGGCTCGTTATTAACGGGCTGATCAGTATCAGGGAAATTATCCTTTGCCACAGAACCCTTTTCACCGATCTTATCGCTTTCAACACCTGGCTTTTCGTCTTCTGTGTTATCAGAAGTATCGGTAAATATTTTATATTTCTTTTTTTCGGCTTCTTTTTTTAGCTCGTCTTCGTTCTGGTCTTGTTTAGTATCTAAGGATGTATCTTCTATCTGCGCATCGGTATCCTCAAATTCCAGAGCAACTGCATATTCACTCGGTTCACGGATAAAGCTGTCTCGAAGAGATTTAAAACTGAGAAACTGATATCCTTGTGGAGTCAGGAAGATGATAATCCCGTGTATAGCGAGGGATGCGGCAATAAGGAATGGAAACAGGTTTTTATTAAAAAAATCTGTACGAAGTTTAACGAACATAGTTTATTAAATGCAGGGAAGTAATAGTTTAAACTCATGTATTATTGTGAGTGGTGTTATGCATGTTTCGCAGGAATAACAGTACATGAAATTGATCCTTAAAATATCTTCAAAAAGTCTACCGCATATCCATTTTGTTGTCAACGAGAATCTCATAAACAGTTACGTCGTTTGGAAATTATTGTATTGACATATAAAAGTGGGAAGGTGTATTTTAATCGTAATCGGAGGGCATGATGGATGATATAATTTTTGAAGACAGACGTGATGCAGGCCACCGGTTGGCTAAAGTCCTGGCCGAACGAAAAAATCTCAATCAGCCGCTCGTGGTACTTGGTATTCCCCGCGGGGGGCTTGTGGTGGCAGATGAGGTTGCTGAAGCACTGTCTGCATCCCTGGATGTAATTATTGTCCGCAAGCTACGGGCTCCCTTTCAGCCTGAACTGGGCATCGGCGCTGTGGTGAATGGTGACCACATTTCTATCGTCAACGAAGAACTGGTTCGGGATGCCGGGATTTCATCAGAATATCTGGAGGGAGAGATTGCGTATCAGCAGAAGGAGGTAGAGAGGCGGATGAGGCTCTATCGCGGCGACCGTCCTCCTCTGGATGTTGCCGGAAAGAGTGTTATTGTGATTGACGATGGGATTGCGACCGGGTATACCTTCCGTGCGGCGCTGGAAGGTTTGCGGAGGAGAAATCCTGGGCGGCTGATTGCAGCGGTACCGGTCGCTGCCCGAAGTAGTGTTGATATGGTGAGCGCCTTTGCAGATGAAACGATTTGTCTTGGTATGCCATTTCCATTTAATGCTGTAGGTGAGTGGTATCGCAACTTTGATCAAGTGGAGGATGAAGAGGCCATAGCGATTCTCCACCGTAACTGGGCACGGTTCACATCTCAGAAATCTGTAGATACATAAAAAACTCTTATGAGAAGGTGTCTATCGTGAATAAACCAAAGAGTGTAACAAAGAATGAGGAGGTTGTTATACCTGCGGGCAGTGTGCGTCTTTACGGTATTCTCGGGTTGCCACCCCATGCAAAGGGAGTGGTTGTATTTGCACATGGCAGCGGGAGCGGCCGTTTTAGCCCGCGAAACAACTTCGTTGCCAAAATTCTCCAGAACGCAGGTATCGCCACGTTACTGGCAGACCTCCTTGAAGATGCTGAGGCTCAGGACCGCCGGAAGGTTTTTGATATAGACCTTCTGACCAAACGTCTTTTATCCAACGCTTACTGGCTGCGCCAGCAGCCGGGAACACGGGGGTTGTCGATGGGGTATTTTGGGGCAAGCACAGGCGCCGCTGCCGCACTTCAAGCTGCTGCGCAAGAGCCACAGGAAATTGCCGCGGTGGTTTCTCGCGGAGGACGTCCGGATCTTGCCATGAAATACCTGGCCCGTGTTACTGCCCCTACGTTACTTATTGTAGGAGGCGAGGACATGCCGGTTATTCCCTTGAATGAGGCTGCGTATGCACAATTGAATTGTCCCAAAAAGTTGATTATCGTTCCCGGCGCTACCCACCTCTTTGAGGAACCTGGCGCGTTGGACAAGGTGGCACAACTGGCAAAAGACTGGTTTATAAATTATTTAAACCCGCCGGATATGAAAAAGCAGCAATGAAATTCCTTACAGTCAAGCTACTTTGCTTTTGCATTCCGTTTGAAAAAATCTTTGACCTTCTTAAACCCCTGGAGGGATTTTTTAATGGTTTCCTTTTTAACACAGAAGGCGATTCTGATGTATCCACTTCTTCCAAAGCTTTTCCCCGGAAGCACCAGTATTCCTTCTTTTGCAAGCTCCTGGGCAAATACGAGATCATCTCCGGGAGTTTTTGGGAAGATATAATAAGCCCCCATTGGCAGTATAAATGAATAACCAAAATCCTTCAGGGCATTGCAAAACATATCCCTTCTTTCCTGATATTCCGCCCTGTCAACACACACACCCTGAAGTCTTGTGACGACGTGCTGCATAAGGACAGGGGCGCTCAGGTATCCAAGAACGCGATTGGCAAAGGTCAAGGCTTCGAAGAGCTCTCCGGAATTTTTCATAGCAGGATGGACTGCCGCATAGCCTATCCTTTCCCCGGGAATCGAAAGCGGTTTGGAATACGAAGCTGCAAAAATGGTATTCGAATAGATGTTAAAGATATCAGGAATCTTATTATCATCGTAAATGATGTCCTGATACGCCGCATCATAAATCAAAAAAATATCCTTTCCAAACTGTCGATTCTTTTCATTGAGAAGCCTTGCAACAGATTTTAAACTTTCTTCGGAGTAAATCGTCCCAGTCGGGTTATTCGGCGAGTTTATGATTATTGCCTTAGTACGGGAAGTTATCCTTGCAGCAATAGTATCAATGTTTAATGTAAAATCTGCATTTGTTTCAACCACAGAACAAACTCCACCGTGGTTATCAATATAATAGGGATATTCCAGATAGAGGGGTGACAAAACAATGACTTCATCGCCGGGATTCAGAATTGCCTTCAAAATAATATTCAATGCGCCGGCGCCGCCGGCAGTCATAATTACATGTTGCGCAGTGAAAGGTAGCCCTCTTTCTTTTGACAGCGTTGTAGCTATTGCCTCCCGTGTCTGGATGTGTCCTGCTAAAGCCGAGTAGCCATGCATCTCCGGAAAGGGATTATTTGCGACCTTCTTCAATTC
>DBJWYX010000202.1:0-4720 GCA_052360825.1 Candidatus Wunengus sp. YC64 | reverse complement strand
GAATATAAGAATCGCTTTGTTGATTCACCTGTAATGAATTTTTCACGCGAAAGATTCATCTCTAAAGAATAATCGTTGGGAGAAACAAATAGTCTAAAACAACCTATAGAAGGTATACTTGCAATGTCAATTTCTCGTTCTAACGAATGTAACGGTGGGTACTTGATGCCTCCAAAATAAACATTAGAGTTTTTAGAAAAATTCCAACCGGTACCAGATAAAAATAGAGAGGCTCCAAGAACGTATGATTCCAAACATTTCAAATGAACTTTTGGCAAATAATAATCTCCAACAATGTCTTCCTCGTCTATGTTAAACTTTAACAACTTAACATCTGTTTTTAATTCATTTTTACGTTCTAACTCAATATCTGAGGTTTCTATACGTGGAATCATTTTCTTTTCAACATTTCTTTCAATAACTCCGTCAACAATTAACTTTATTGGAAATTCTGGAAAAGAACATATATCATCAAATAGTGACAGTACATTAAAAGAAAATATTTTATCGCTTTTTAATTTAGCTTTTATTAAAGTTCCAGAATCAATTCGGTTACTCTTCTCTACTCGTACAACTCGATTAGGATTCCTAATAGTAAAATTCCAAGCCTGAACATCATCAACATACCGTGTAACTACAATGATATCATCTGCTATGGAAAATAGGCTCATAAAACCTATGCCAAACTTACCTACATGGCCCGGCTTTTCATCTCTACTGCCTTTATATTCATTACTGCTCCAATAAGAAGCTCCAGCAACGAGAAGATAATTTTCTACAATTTCTCGCTTCATTCCAATTCCAAAATCTTCAAATTCTATTTCCCCTTCTACACTATTGAACCGTATTATTACTGAAGGATTCGATTCTTCTTTCAAAAAAACTAAATCCCTACATGCATCGAAGGCGTTTTGAACTACCTCTCTAAACCAGATTGGTTTATTTGCATATAAACTATCATTAAGTAAATCTTCCAAAAATTTAGATGTTTCTACTTTCAGAGTAACTGGAGCTAAACCAATAAAAAAACTTGATGATTTAATGCGATTTTGAACTCTTGAAAACGACAGTGGCCTTTGAAATTCTGTATCTAATATTGGGAAAACCATTTGTTTGCAATAGTTCAATTCGTCGTCCATTGCTTCTATGAATTGTTGTGCAAACCAATAGGCTTCGTCATCTTCAGTTACTCCATCTATGTAACAAATATCATCTTGTATGATATAGTCTGATGATACTTGATGCGCTCGCCAATGCATAATACTATCGGAATTTGAAATATTCCTGTGTTCTTGCATATACTCAGGGGCTCTGTTTCTATTGAAATGGAGAATATCCGCTAGCCTTAAAAAAACAGCTATAAGTGGCGGATGAATATGCTTTGAGTCATCGACTGCAACGGCCTTGTACCAAATTGTGTGATCATGAATATTTCGCTCACCATGTGATTTTGATATATTAGAAATCCAGTATACAAAATCTTTACTCACTCGATCTTTTAATAATTTTTCTGTAATTACCTCACAAAAACGATGATGATTTTCTCTAACAAAATCTTTCCAACAAATCTCTTCAGAGAAATCAATTCTCTCATAATTCTTTAATTTCGACAAATATTCTGGAGAACTTTTATAAATATTTCCTATATCAGGGTCATTCCCCATGCCTGCATCATGTATCCAAAGCGAAGATAGAAGAGTAAATACGTCTGATGGTGAAAGTATTTCTAATATGTTAGGAGCTAATATATCAAATGCAATTTCCTCAAGTTTTAAATTATGTATTCTATCATGTCTTGTAAAATCAGGAAAAATAGTTTTAATACTCTCCAATAAAGGAGAAACTAAATCGACCAAATCGATAAATATTTCATATAAAGATTGATTGCATTTTTTAAGATGTTCTCTTAATTTTGATTCCATATATGTTTTTGTAATTTGACTAACAATTACGATTTATTCAATAACACAAAACATTATTAATATATTTGGCTATGGTTCAGTCTTAAATAGTTGTGTTAGGTTGGATTGAGTAAAGTGAAAAACTAACAAATCAAATTATTCATGTCCCACTTTTACTAAACAGTGTGAGTCGGAATCTGTAGCTCTAGGGTCATCCCTCTGCAATTGGCAAACACAAGGGATAGGCGCTACCGTTGCTTCATGTCATAATCTTTAATCCTCAAGCAGTATTAACGTTTGATGAGGTAATTGCAAACATTGGTATCAAGCATGAACTTCACCAAACAGTTTCTCCCGTTTCTGCGTTTCAGGCTGAGTTCTTTCGCTCATAAAATCATCAGAAAATTTTTCGAGACTCCTGATAAGTATGTCCCATGTCTTTTTTTCAGGAATAAGGATCTCTCTATTGCCTTCTTTTTTGATAAACACGTGGTCACCTTTAAATATGAACTCTTTTGGCAGTAATTTGTTGGGTTTCACTTCGTTCAACCCGATCTACAATTCTATGACACGTTTCGATATGGTGTGAAAAACAAGGAATGCATGCACTATCATTGGGCTGAAAATACTGTATTTACTATGCAAAATCAAGGGAAATTTATTTGACAGGATTAACAAGATAAACAAGATATTTTTATCCTGTTAATCATGTCCATCCCTGTAAGAAAGTCGCCAAATGCCTAATTAGTGTCTCTCAAAAATTAAATTTGTTTCAAAGCATTTGCCAATGTTTCTTCTTATTTTTCCTTTGACAGACAACTCTGTCTGGTATATATTGTGTCATGCTTCGAGAAATAGAAAGCCAGCCGCGGGACAGAATAATAGACACTGCCCTGCGTCTGTTTTATGAGCAAGGGTATCTTGCGAGTGGTATTAATCAGATTATTGCAGAATCACAAGTTGCAAAGGCGACATTTTATAGCCATTTTTCGTCTAAAGAGAATCTTTGTCTTGCGTATTTGCAGGCGCGTCACGTTGTTTGGATGAAGTGGTTAGAAGATAGTGTTGAAATGCACAAATCCATCGAAAATCGCATTATTGGGGTATTTGGTTTTTTAAAGGAGTGGATGGTGAAATGCAATTTCAGGGGGTGTGCTTTTTTAAATATTGCTTCTGAAATACCTTCACTTAACAGTAATATTCGGGCTGAGGTGGTTAAGCATAAAGACGACCTGAAATTATATCTGAAACAAATGATTTCACAACTGAAAGATTCTGACAAACGCTACAAAAATATTGAGATTAATAAAGATACGGATATGGTGTACGTGCTGGTAGAAGGCGCTATTGTCGCAAGTCAAAATTATGGGCAGGTATGGCCAATTCAGGCGGCTGAGGACGTGGTTCGTAAGCTGCTGAATATCTAAAAAAATTTTACCATAGCCAGACAGACTGGTCTGTCGTGGATGTTTTTCAAGATTAATGAAACATCCATGACCTAACGGTCACAAGGGGGATGACATCTCCTTTTGGCTGTCATTCCGAGCACATTCACTTTGTTCAGTGTAAACTCCGCGAGGAATCTTCAAGATTTCTCCCGGAGTTTACTCCTTCGTTTCACTCAGGACAGACTCTGAGTAAAAAACTTCTTCACTGATTCGTTCAGACGCCGTCCTGAGCCTTAAGATTCTTAGGCTTCGCCTCAGAATGACACAAGGCGAAGGAATGACAAATACGAAGGGGTCGAAATGGTAATTACAGGTGAAAATCATTGAACTGAGCAAAAACGAAATAGGTTTTCGTTTTGATAGTTAACCGTTCGGGAATTTCAATCTTTTATAATTCCCCTCTAAAAACATGTCCTCACAAAAGTGGGGAGAGGGGACTTCGTCGTGAGCGCTCAGTCGAACGATAAAGGGGTGTGTAAATTTGCCGTAACACACCCCCAGCCCCTCTTTTTAGAGGGGAGATTAAAAGTCGCTGCCGTAGGCAGCATAATTTAATGTTATAAGAAAGGAGATTTCGTATGGGTTACCAATTTCTTGTTGATACGTATGAAACGGAACGGATGAAAACACTCTGTACCTGGAGTACGTTTAAAGATGAAGACATGAAACGGCGTCCGCATCCGCAAGACAGAAGGGGAAGGAATGCCCATGAGCATATGGTTCACCAATGCATTGGAGAAAATATGTGGTTTTGTAATATGCTCGGGATTGACGTAAGCGCTCCACCTTTGCCGGAAAAGGAAACACGCCTGGAATTTATTAAGCGTTACGCAGAGGATTCCGGGAAACGCCTCGCCTCTTTAAAAGAAAAAAGTGATGCATGGTGGGAAGAAGAGGTGAACTTTTTCAATGTAAAGCATTCACGTTCCTGGATTGTTACAAGGAGAATCGCCCACACAGCACACCATCGCGGTCAAATGACGATGTTACTGAGAATGGTGGGAAGAGAAATATACAGCACATACGGTCCTTCTGCGGATACCGGTGGTTTGATGCAAAACAAAGCAGCGACGATCTATCCATACACAAGTATTGAGGCCCTGATTGACGGAGAAATAGCCGGTGGTAACAATAAGGCGACATTACCAGGCCCCGGCGATAAGCCGTGCACTGAGCGCCCTGATCCGACATAAGGAGGAAATGAGGGACACATCCCTTTGCTGGTTCTGCTGGTTCAATCGTCCACGATTGAACCGAAACATTTTGTAATTTTCATATTCTGGTACTAACTTAAAAACTACGGCACCGTTCAAAACTTATGGTTGTAGAGTAAAATACTGGCGTAGTGGTACCAGGCTGAAGTTAGTATTC
>DBJWYX010000201.1:0-4724 GCA_052360825.1 Candidatus Wunengus sp. YC64 | reverse complement strand
CTCCTTGTCGAAATGGACGGGTCTGACACCCGAAAAGGTGTAATCCTTATGGCTGCAACCAACAGACCTGAAATCCTGGACCCGGCGCTGCTCAGACCCGGAAGGTTTGACAGGCATATTCTGGTAGATAGACCCGATATCAAAGGGCGTGAAGAAATACTAAAAGTTCATTGTAAAAATGTAAAACTCGGTAAGGGCGTTGACATAAAAATCATTGCTGCAAGGACACCGGGGTTTGTCGGAGCAGATTTAGCCAATGTAGTTAATGAGGCAGCGCTTCTTGCAGCACGGGTGGGTAATGAGGCCGTAAATATGGATAATTTTGAAGAAGCCATTAATCGTGGAATTGCAGGATTAGAAAAGAAAAAACGTGTCATGAGCAAAAAAGAGCAAGAAATTATTGCTTATCATGAATCAGGCCATGCACTAGTGGCAGAATCTGTGCCCGGCGCAGATAAGGTGCATAGAATCTCCATCATTCCGCGTGGAATTGCTGCACTTGGATACACTCTCCAATTACCTACAGAAGATCGATATTTGCTGACGCGATCGGAATTATTGGACCGGCTTGCCGTACTTTTGGGTGGTCGTGTGGCTGAAGAAATTCACTTTAATGAAATCTCTACAGGGGCACAGAATGATCTGGAACGAGCAACGGACATAGCGATGAGTATGGTGAGAGAATATGGTATGAGTGAAAAATTGGGCCCCATGACGTTCCAAAATGGCAAGAAATCACAATTTTTTGATATTGGGTTTCGTACCGGCAGAGAATTGAGCGAGGAAGTTTCAAAAGAAATTGATAGTGAAGTTAAGAAGCTCATCTTCGACACACATGTAAGAGTAAAAGATATCCTCATGAAGAATAAGGATCGTTTGCAGATACTCGCAAAACTTCTTATGGAAAAAGAGGTCGTTGAAGGTGATGAACTAAGAAAGATTATTGCCGAGAACATCCCAACCCAAAAGAAGGAATCTCCTGTCTAAGAGGAAATCTCGAAAAAGAATCCAAATCCAATCTTTGATCGTATAGTAATCTCCCCAGTGCAATAAAAATATCTACCCGGCGGCAAATTTACCTTCCTCATGCCTACGTTATCCGCAATCTTGGAATAGGCATCTTCCTCTTTATTCAAAACGTATTTTTGTGAAGGATAAAATATAATACTGCCTAACGAACCCTTTGAATCAACGCTGTAAAGCGTTTTTCCTACCACCAAAGGATTATCTGTTTGAAAATCGATGATTTTAATGTCCTGACCTTTAATCACAGTTGGCGAACCTTTTATATAAAAACGCCTTTCTTTACTACTGGCTTCAGAATAATATTCGGTATTGTTAATTCCTATATAATCACCGTCGCCCACAACAAAAAGTCCACCCTTTGGCGGTATCTTCCACAGAGTAATATCACCTACAGAAAGATCTGTTTTTTCATCAAGCGATAACGGCACATACAGCGGAACATAACCTTCCTTGTCAAAGGTAAGTTTGAGGTTGCCTGGATTATAATCAATAGAAAAAACACCGGTAGCATCGGAAGTAGTCTTTGTTTTTGATCCACTCGATACAACAGCAATATTTGCAAAATTAATGGGTTTGCCAAAACCATCAATGACTCTACCTCGGAGAGTACCGGTTTCAAAGGCGCTTACAGCTTTTGAAGCGAGAAGAACAACAATCACAGAAACAAATATTTTCCTAAACATTTTTTGCATATTCCTTTTGTTAATTTTCTATAATTAGACAACAAGCATAGTTTGAGTTTGTATTTCTAACACATCATTGGCACAATTGTCAAATTTATTTAATTGACAAGTACCACGCTAATTTATATACTTTTGTGACGTGTTGTAATAGATTAGGCATAGTCCTAACAAGTATCATAGATAACGGGTTAAAAATGGGAAGGAATAAGAATTATGAGAGGTAAATTTCGTCTTGCTCTGCTCTTTTCTGGTTTGTTGAGCGTGTCTCTTTTTCAAAACAATAATTTATACGCAAAGGATACTCTGGAAGATGGTATCATTGGCTTGACCAAGGAAGAGGTTCGTGAAAAGTTGGGTAAGCCACCCTTTTTATATTGCGAGGAAGAACCTTACAGACGTTATGTAATAGTCAAACCGGAAAATGAAAGTCTCTTGAGGGCAACTTTTTTATACGACGTTATAATCCACGATTTGTATACCATCAAAAGAGACGGCAGTAGCCTTGAGTACAGGATTTATTACGGTGAAGACGTTGCTGATGGGAAAATAGTGCATCGTGTGAAGGAGTATTCAGTGAATTTATCTGACAATCCAGTTCCTCTGGGAAAAGTTGCAGAGATTGTTCCTGAGTTCAAGCCTGCTTACAAAAGCGCAAAGGTTTACCAAGAACGTTTGCTTAGTCTGAATACTATCCGCCTCATATTTGTAACTCCGGAAACCAATGAACTGTCAAAACACCTGGGAAGTCTGTTTGTAGATCTGGATAAGGACATACAGGATTGGGCATTATCTTATGATGTCATGCTCTGCGCCGGTGAACCAGAAAATGTATCGGCCAATAGTATGGTAAAGGAAGTTGTTGTTGCAGTTGACGGTGAATATCGTATCGGAAAGACATCAAACGTCTTTGGATCAAAACTGATAAAAAATCCTTTGCAATAATACTACCTACTTTCTAAAAATTAAAAAGCAGTAATGATTAATGTTCAACTCATTTTTCTTACTGCTTTTTTTATTTATACTAAAGAGCCTGTTTTAACAGAGGGGGTAAATACGTGAAAGTTTGCTGCATCGGCTGTGGTTACGTGGGTCTTGTCGCTGCCACATGTTTGGCAGACATGGGCAATGACGTCATCAGTGTAGATATAGACAAAAATAAAGTAAACAACCTGAAAAAAGGAATTATTCCTATCTATGAGCCTGGACTGAAAGATATGCTCGATAGGAACGCAAGAGAAAAAAGAATCACCTACTCAACAAATATCAAAGAGGGCATTCAAAAATCAGAGGTTATTTTTATTGCAGTAGGAACTCCGCCCGATAGTAATAATTGCGCTGACATTTCTGCCATTACATCCGTTGCTGAAAATATTGGACGGCACATGAACGGGTACAAGATTATTGTAAACAAGAGCACTGCGCCAGTAGGAACTTTAGAAAAAATTGGAAAGGTGATAGAGTCCGCACAGAACAAGCCTATTAAATACGATCTGGTTTCAAATCCGGAATTTATGAGAGAAGGTGAGGCCATTAAGGATTTCACAAATCCCGATAGAATCGTAATCGGTGTGCAAAGTGAAAAGGCAAAGCGCATAATGGCATCCATCTACAGCGGTATCTCCAGAACAGATAAGCCGATTATGTTTACAGACCTTCGCAGCGCCGAGCTAATCAAATATGCCAGTAATGCGATGCTTGCCACAAGAATATCTTTTATGAATGAAATGGCGCAATTATGTGAATATGTAGGAGGCGACATTAAAGCCATCGCAAAGGGAATGGGGCTGGACTCAAGAATCGGACCGCGATTTCTCCAGGCAGGCATTGGGTACGGAGGTTCTTGTTTCCCCAAAGATGTTAAGGCCCTTGCTCAAATTATGAAATTAAATGGAATAGAACCCAGAATATTAACCGCAGTAGATGAAGTAAATGAACGACAAAAGAGTTCTCTCATTCACAAAATTAAGAAGCTGGTCCCTCATTTGAAAGGAAAGAGTATTGCTATCTGGGGGTTGGCTTTTAAACCAAAAACAGATGATATGAGAGAGGCGCCATCCATCACTATTATTCGGCAATTACAGGAATTAGGGGTAAAAATTAAGGCTTTTGATCCTGAGGCGCAACAAAACGCAAGAAAGATTTTTAAAAACATAACATACCGCAATGACCCATATTCGGTACTGAAAGGGTGTGATGCGCTGGTTATAGTAACAGAATGGAATGAGTTTAGAGACCTTGAACTTAAAAAAGTCAAACAATTATTAAAACATCCAAATGTAATCGACGGCAGGAATATATACGAACCACATGAAATGAAAAAACTGGGTTTTAACTATATGTGTGTAGGTCGAAAATATTAATTCATTTTATTTCAGAACCGGGTTATTTTTACATTTTACCAACCGACACATATCCAAGAAGTTGACTCGCCTTTCGCATGCTATCCCAAGATGGGCATTCCTTAGTAATTCGTCCAGGTCAAAATGTTTTCCCAGACCCATCTTATCTCTGAACGGAGAAATAAATGCCTCGAATCGGGAGATAACCTTATTGTTACAACCTGTATAATTTAATATAAATATTTCCCCATCCTTTTTACACACCCTTTTTATTTCGTTCAAAGTTTTTAGTGGATCTGGCACTACCGTGATAACATGCGCCGCAATGACCTTATCAAACGTATTGTCGGCAAAAGTCATGGATGATGCGTCCATATTATATAAATCTAAATTGAATAATCCGTAGTATTCCTTTTTTATCTCGGCTTTATCTAGCATTTCCTGACTTATATCTATGCCTGTTACATGAGCCTCTTTAGGATACAGAGGCAGCGACAATCCAGTCCCCACGCCAACTTCAAGTATTGTTTCGTCGGGTTTTACGTCCATCATGTTAAAAGCAACATATCTTCCATGCTCAAATATTTTTCCAAAAAAAGCATCATAAATCCATGCGTAAAATGAATATACTTTTTTTATATGCTCGCTCATAAAGAAGTTTTAATTATAACAATCA
>DBJWYX010000200.1:0-4733 GCA_052360825.1 Candidatus Wunengus sp. YC64 | reverse complement strand
TTACGCAATGAGATAGAGTATGTATAAGTTTTTCATTGAGGAAAGACTAAAAAAGGTTCTCAATAAGTTGTTCAAGAAAGACAGAAAACGGTATGAAATTGTTATGAAAAAGATTGATGAAATCATATCAAGTGAAAACCCCGTATCATTACAAAACCATTAAACATGATTTAAAAGAATTCAAAAGGGTTCATATTAATTCTCACTTTGTCCTTTTATTTAAGGTCGATACAGAAAACAATCTGATAAAGTTTAGAGATTTTGACCATCACGATAAAATATATTGTAAAAAGTATTACCACGAGTAATACCCAGATAACAAAACTATGAGATTTGACAAATTTACCATCAAGGCGCAAGAAGCAGTGCACGAAGCCCAGGAATTGGCGGAATCCAAGAGGCAGCAGCAAATACTCGCCGTCCATTTACTGGAAGTCTTGCTCACCCAGGAACAGGGCATTGTTGTGCCACTTTTGAAAAAATTGGGAATTGACACCAATATCATTCTCGACAAAACAATGGCGGCTGTTAACAAGCTGCCCCAGATAAGCGGCTCAGGAGCGCCTGGACAGGCGTATGTTAGCGCAGAATTGCGCGACACATTCAATCTGGCCTGGGAAGAAGCCAGTAAACTGAAAGACGAATACGTAAGCACCGAACACCTGCTGTTGGCGCTGGTAGGATTAAGAAACACTCCTGCCGGCAGGATTTTAAACGAAGCTGGCGTTCAAAAAGAAAATATCTACATGGCATTGAAGGAAATCAGGGGCAGTCAGCGCGTCACCGATCAAAACCCTGAAGAAAAGTATCAAGCCCTTGAACGTTACAGCAAAGACCTGGTTGAATTGGCCCGAAGGGGAAAATTGGATCCTGTTATTGGCCGTGACGACGAGATAAGGAGGGTAATACAGGTTCTGTCACGCAGGACAAAGAACAACCCCGTCCTGATAGGCGAACCCGGCGTGGGAAAGACTGCCATCGTAGAAGGTCTGGCCCAGCGTATCGTCAACGGAGATATTCCGGAGAGCTTGAAAAATAAGCGGGTCATGTCCCTGGATATGGGCGCCCTGATTGCAGGCACAAAATACCGCGGTGAGTTTGAAGACCGTCTTAAAGCGGTGCTGAAGGAGGTGGGTGAAAAAGAAGGTCAAATCATCCTCTTCATTGATGAGTTGCATACGGTGGTGGGCGCTGGCGCAGCCGAGGGCGCCGTGGACGCATCCAATCTTTTGAAACCCGCTTTGGCCCGCGGCGAGTTACGATGCGTAGGGGCCACAACACTTGACGAATACAGAAAGCACATCGAAAAAGATGCCGCGCTGGAAAGACGATTCCAGCCGGTCTATGTTGGCGAACCGTCCGTAGAAGATACTATTGCAATCTTAAGGGGATTAAAAGAACGATACGAACTGCATCACGGTGTGCGTATCAAAGACTCTGCAATTGTCGCTGCTGCCACACTTTCTCACCGATACATCGCTGACCGATTTTTACCTGATAAGGCAATCGACCTGATCGATGAGGCTGCATCAAAACTCAGGATCGAGATTGACAGTATGCCAGTAGAACTGGATGAAATTGAGCGTAAAATCATGCAGTTGGAAATAGAAAAAGAAGCCCTTAAAAAGGAAAAGGACACCGCCTCGAAACAACGAATGGAGAAGATTGAAAAGCAATTGTCAGACCTGAGAGAAGGATCGGGCGCTCTCCGTGTCCAGTGGGAAAACGAGAAAAAGATTATCAAAGAGATTCAGGACATTAATGCAAAAATAGATCACGCCCGTATCGAGGAACAAGCAGCGCAAAGGGAAGGAAATTTAGAGAAGGTTGCCGAGATACGTTATGGACTTATCAGGGAATGTGAACAAAAACTAAAACACAAGCACAAGGAATTGCAAGAATTACAAAAAGACAAGTCACTCCTTAACGAAGAAGTCGATGCCGACGATATTGCCGTGGTCGTCTCCAAATGGACGGGAATTCCCGTTACCCGCATGCTGGAAGGTGAAAAGGAAAAACTCTTGAAGATGGAAGACCGTCTCAGGGAAAGAGTTGTCGGCCAGGAAGAGGCAATTAAGGCTGTTTCCAACGGCATTCGCCGCGCCCGTGCAGGACTCCAGGATCCCAACCGCCCTATTGGCACATTTTTATTCTTGGGTCCTACTGGAGTTGGTAAAACGGAACTTTGCAAGGCGCTGGCCGCATTCCTCTTTGACAATGAAAACGCCATGGTGCGCATCGATATGTCTGAGTTTATGGAACAGCACTCAGTGGCCAGGCTTATTGGCGCTCCACCTGGATATGTGGGCTATGAAGAAGGAGGACGCCTGACCGAGGCAATTCGAAGGAGACCTTATTCGGTAATCTTGTTTGATGAAATAGAAAAGGCACATCGGGACGTGTTTAATATCCTATTACAGGTCTTTGATGACGGCCGATTAACAGACGGACAAGGCCGCACGGTGGACTTTAAGAATAGCATCATTGTAATGACTTCCAACATCGCCAGCCAGTGGATACAAGACCTTACAGGCCCTGAAAATGAGGAAGAATTGAGGAATCGCGTAAAACAAGCATTGAAAGAGGCATTTAGGCCAGAGTTCCTTAACCGCATTGACGAAACGATCATATTCCATGGTTTATCGAAAGAATTTATAAAACAGATTGCTGATATACAATTGAAAGAACTCCAGAAGCGTCTGGCAAAACACAACTATCGGTTAACGGTCACCAATAGAATAAAGGATAAACTGACAGAGGAAGGTTTTGACCCGCACTTCGGCGCCAGGCCGCTGAAGCGTGCAATCCAGCAAATGATTGAGAACCCGCTTTCCATTGAAATATTGGAAGGAAGGTTCACAGAAGGATCGGAAATTAGCGCAGATATGAAAAATGGAAAGGTCGTCTTTACAGCAAGTGAGTCAACCACTATGTAGAAAGTTATTGTTTCCAAAAGAAAGAAATAAATAACATATAGCAAGAAACGAATAATTAAAAAAGGATGAGTGAAGGCAATAAAAAATATGATTTGGAAGAGAGGCTGATTCAGTTCGCACTTCTGATTATTGACATTGTTGAAATGCTGCCAAATACAAGGGCAGGAAATCACATTGCAGGACAATTAATTCGTTCAGGCACATCGCCTGCATTTAATTATGGTGAAGCACAGGTTGCAGAATCACGCGACGATTTTATTCATAAGATGAAAATTTGCCTCAAAGAACTGAAAGAGACACATATTGCAGTACAAATTATCCGAAGAAAACCCCTTATTAAAGATTTTACAAAAGTTGATAAAGGTATTACCGAATGCAAAGAATTGATTTCAATCTTTGTGAGAAGTATAGAAACTGCCCGAAAAAACAAATCGTCAAAAAACACTTAAACATTTTTCATTTCTTGTTATATGTTATTTATTAAAATTATGTTACTCAATATGCTGAGTAGTTACATCCTTTTTTAAATTGGAGCAAATAATGAATAAGCAGAAATTTAAATATGTATGTCTTGCCTTCCTGGTTACACTATCCTTATTTACGTTTTCAATAAATTCTCACGCAGGTGATAGCATCAAAAAGATAACCGCTTCAGAGTTAAAAGCGGTGTTAGAAAATAATAAAGGCAAGGTAGTGATCCTTGATCTGTGGGCAACGTGGTGTCCGCCCTGCAGGAAAGAAATACCCGGCTTTATTAACCTTTACAACAAATATAAGGGCAAGGGCGTAGAGATACTTGGCATTGCCTTTGATGAAAACGGAGTTGAAGTAGTCCCCCCCTTCATCAATAAAATGGGAATAAATTATTCCGTTTATCTCGATGGCGGAGACGTTGCCCAAGCGTATGATTTACAGGCATATCCAACCACCATCATTTACGGGAAAAACGGTAAAGAAGCCAATAAGCACATCGGCTTCGTATCGGAAAAAGAATTTGACGACGAGATTGGAGAATTGTTAAAGAAGTAATTTAAAGTCAGATACGGTCAGCATGCAGCAAGGCTATTGAGAATATCAACCCCACGTGCGATGGTCTCTTCTGTGGCGGCGTAAGAAATGCGGAAATGGGTGTGGCGTTCTGAGAAGACACTGCCCGGAATAATGAGCAGGTTCTTCTGGACGGCAGCGGTTACAAACTCCTCATCAGTGCCCCAGGGAACTTGTGGAAAGAGGTAAAATGCACCGCCGGGTTTTATAATTTGATATTTGTCTTTTAACCCGTCATACATCAGGTCCCTTTTCTTGTTATAGCTTGAGATGTGTTTGCTTAAATCCGTCCCCAATGACCTGGATACGGCATACTGGGCAAAAGAAGGCGCACAGACAAATGTGTATTGCTGTAGTTTGATCATCTCGCTGACGATACTGGTTGGCCCAGCCGCATAGCCCATCCTCCATCCCGTCATAGCGAATGACTTTGAAAACCCGTCCAGAATCAGGGTCTTTTCATAATACCTGCCGATACTATCAAAATGATGTTCATAATCGTAGTCGTGATATATTTCGTCTGAAACGATAAGCAGGTTGTGTTTCCTCGCCAATTCAGCAATCTCTTTCAACTCCCGGGTAGTGCACATTACCCCGGTTGGATTTGCCGGGCTGTTAATGATGAGTATCTTGGTTTTTTTTGAAATGTGAGGCTGGATATGCGAAGCCGTAAGTTCAAAATCGGGATAGGTATTCACAAATACAGGTTTGCCGCCGCAGAAATTGGTCAAATGTTTATAGCTAACGAAG
>DBJWYX010000199.1:1990-4742 GCA_052360825.1 Candidatus Wunengus sp. YC64 | reverse complement strand
GTGCATCCTGCCAAGCACCGTCTTTCCTGCCGTTACTTTATCTCCTACCTTGACCGTCACATCAAATGTAACCGAATTTGGGACAAAGACCTCTACCCTTGAACCAAACTTTATCATACCAAACCTCTGTCCCTGTTCAAAACTATCTCCAGCCTTGCATGCACACACAATACGTTTTGCAATCTTTCCTGCAATCTGTTTTACAGCAATTTTTGCATCGCTTCCAATTAAAGATAAACCAACAATATTATTCTCGTTACTACTGAAACATTCCTCATCCCTTGCGTCAAGGAACTTGCCCGTTGTATGTCTTATAAATTCCACGCATCCTTTCGCAGGCATACGATTGACGTGCACATTGAGCACGGACATAAAGATACTAATCTTGGTCGTTTCACACCTCAAATAACTATCCTCAAATACTGTAACAATGTGCGTTACAGTACCATCTGCTGGGGCAATGATCAATCCCTCACCCTGCGGTGGATTCCTTTCCGGGTCTCTAAAAAAATTGAATAAAAACATCAATAAAAATGCCGGGATGGGAATAACCCACGGGAAAAATACAATTGAAAAGCCTAAGCCAATCGCAACAGGAACACCAAAGATAATTAACTCTCTTAAGCCGTATCTAGTCAGTGAAACAAACATAATCAAAATAAAAATAATTTTTATAAAATTAAATTTGAATGAAATATACCAAAAAAGTCTTGTTTTTTCATAGAATATTATATATATTTCAGGTGTAATATTTAAAAAGAAAGCCTATCACTGACTTATATGTGCTACAACACGAACGCCTTCTAAACATCAAAATAAAGCCCAATAATCTTTTGTGACTTTTTGTATTATTCCTTTCACATTATAAAGATTCTTTTAGTCTTTGTAAGATTGCTGGACATTTGTTAACCAACCAATGGTGTAACCCATGTCAGAACGAAATCAGTCAAAGGCCTCTGAAAGTTCAAATAAAATTCCTTTACACAAGGTACTAGAAGAAGAGCTGGACTATTTAGACCTGTTTTCTAAAAAACGTCCACAAAAAAATGATGATAATAAGGCTGAAAAAAAACAAGTATCTAAACAAGGGTCTGAACAAAAGGGCAAACAGCCTGAAAATACTTCACAGGAAGAAAATGAACTTTCTAATATTTACAAGCGCATACACATACAAGCCTCCAACCGATCCGCCTTATGCCTTTCGGGTGGTGGGATCCGGAGCGCAACGTTTTCGCTTGGAGTTATTCAAGGTCTCGCACACCGTGGTCTGCTCGATAAATTTGATTATTTATCAACAGTTTCCGGTGGCGGTTACATTGGTAGCTGGCTCACGGCATGGGCTCACCGCCATCCAGAAGGATTGGGTGGTGTCGCTAAAGATTTAACGAATACGAAAAAATCCAATCTTGATCCCAAACCAGATCCGGTTAACAATCTGCGGTCATATAGCAACTATCTTACCCCAAAACTAGGCATTATGTCGGCTGATATATGGACACTCATAGCTATTTACCTGAGAAATCTCTTTTTGAACTGGCTCGCATTCATTCCACTATTGCTAGCAGCGCTTATCATTCCAAGATTCTGTGTCGCGGTTATACTATCACAACCGCCTAAATGGATTATAAATTCCTTCTTAATAGTTGGTGCCATCGCAGTCGTTATTACAATTTATTATATAGGAATAAATTGTCCCAGTAACAACGAAGGTAACAAAGGGCAACCACATTTCATGCGGTGGTGTTTGCTGCCATTGACACTTTCTGCCATCTCATTCACAATCTTTTGGGCGTGGTATCCCAAAGAAAATAATTTGTCTATACTGTATTTTATTGGTTTTGGAGCCTTGCTTCACTTTATCGGCTGGCTTGCGTATTCAATAATTTTGCTCTGTTCTAAAAAGGAAACCGTTCCTTTTTTTATATCTAAAAGATTGCGGGCGGTTGTAGAGTTTATAACTGTTTTAGCAACAGGCGCTGCAGGAGGCTTATTTGCATGGCTGATGGCAACCTATCTTTTCCCCGATATTAAACTATTCGCAGGACACTACGTATGTTTTGCGGCTCCATCATTCCTTGGACTATTTCTTATCGCAGGAGTTCTTCTTGTGGCGTTTATGGGCTACCATTTTGAAGATAGAGACCTGGAGTGGCTGGCGCGATCCGGCGCATGGGTTCTCATTGCAATTACGATATGGAGTGCGGGAAGTTCTCTGGTAATCTTCGGTCCAGTGGGATTATCAAAATTGTGGGAAGAAGCGCCCACGTTAATCGCATCCGTTGGTGGAATATCTGGCATCATAACGCTCTTTTTTAGTTTCAGTTCAAAAACCTCATTTGGCAAGAAAGAAAAGGAAAATAACGGATTGATTTCTCTTTTGATGAACAATGCACTGATAATTTCTGCCTCAATTTTTATCATCTTTCTAATAGCAGCTTTATCGCTTGGAACAGACCCAATTGTTAGACTTGTTAACAATAAATTACTAACGAAGATTTCCCAGACTAAAACTATTGATCAATCAGATTTCTGGGCAGGAGAATTTAAGTCGGAAGCAACTATCGAAAAACTCTGTAACACAATTAATGATGACTTTAAAGACAGCTTCACCCCTATATCATCAAGTGATACTACAGAATCCATTAACGGTCTAAAAGATTTATTAGAGCATTCTGATTTTTATAATATTGTTCAAGAAAAAAAGCCTGACAAAAGCTTCTCCAAAGAAATAACAGAACTGGTATATAAAACC
>DBJWYX010000199.1:0-1980 GCA_052360825.1 Candidatus Wunengus sp. YC64 | reverse complement strand
AATTAAGTGACGATAAGAAAAGTAACATAAAAAGACTTAATAGACTACTTTTAGAAGAAGTTTACCCTCAGGAAATCCCAAAGAGCCGCACATATAAGTACCTTGGACTAATCTTTAACACACCACTTATTACACTGGGAGGTTTGATCTTTATTTTTGTAACGTTTGTTTCGATAATGTCGTTTTGTGTTGATATTAACAAATTTTCGCTTCATTCTTTATATCGGAACCGTTTAATCCGTGCATACCTCGGCGCTTCTAATCTTAAACGCGAACCAAATCTTTTCACAGCCTTTGATGAAAACGATGATTTAAAAATACATGAACTTTGTTCACCAGACTTTAGAACAGAAGAATTTAATCAACAATTAACTGTAGACAAATTATGTAGCGAGATTGATAAAAATTTTACCTTATATAAATCTCCTAATTTGTTGAGCAAATTACTTCAAAAGTTACGCGGCTTGCCCAGTATGATAATTGGGCAAAAGCAGCCTTCTGCGCAAAGTAAAGAACCTTATTCGATAGAGTGGCTTAACAAAATCTTGAGAGAACCTAATTTCTATGATACGTTAAAACAAATAAAAGGTTATAGGTTTATATCTTTATCAAAATTAGTACAAAAAACAGCAGGATATCGGACTAATTCTACACAATTCTCTAAACTAGAGAATACTCAGAAGTATAATATAAAAATGCTTAATCGACTCCTTTGTGAAGAAGTTTACTCAAAGATAACTCCAAAAATCAGGAAGGAAAACAAACTGTTTCACGTCGTGAATATCACCAATAATCTTGTAAAAGGTAAGAATCTTGCATGGCAGGAGAGAAAGGCGGCACCTTTCACCATCACACCCCTGCACTCAGGCAGTTCCAGTATGTCATTCGACCCCGACGCTCAGCAAAACTCAAATAGTTCTAGTAAATACAAAAAAGGATGCTATCGAAGTTCTGAGGTATACGGTGGTGACGATAAAGGTAGGGGTATATCGCTTGGTACTGCTATAACAGTTTCCGGAGCGGCTACAAGTCCCAATATGGGGTATCATTCATCACCTGTATTATCCTTTCTCATGACGCTGTTCAACGTACGACTCGGTCTCTGGTTAGGCAATCCCGCAGACAACAAAACTTATAAAAATCAAGGACCGAGATTGGCAATACGACCTGTAATCTCAGAAGCATTCGGGTTAACCGATGAAAAAAACCCATACATTTATCTCTCCGATGGTGGGCATTTCGAAAACTTAGGTCTTTACGAAATGATCCTTCGCCGCTGCCATTTCATCGTGCTGGTGGATGCTAGCTGTGACAAAGGCGAAAAGGACAAAGACTACGAGTTTGAAAGTTTAGGCAATGCCATCCGCAAGATCCGCATAGATCTAGGAGTGTCCATAGTTTTCGAAAATAATATTTCAATTTACCCAAAAAATGACCAAGGGAAGGAGGGTAAATATTGCGCAATCGGCACCATTAAGTATTCTGAAGTTGATACTAAAGTTGATGGGAAAAAAGCCGAGGATGGCAAATTGTTATACATTAAGCCTACACTTTGTGGAAACGAACCTGTAGATGTTCTTAACTATTCGAAAACTAGCCCAAAATTTCCACATGAGTCAACAGGTGATCAGTGGTTCAGCGAATCTCAATTTGAAAGTTACCGCGCTCTAGGCTTTCATGCCGTAAATCAGATTGTGGGAAAATCTACTGTTACAAACCTATATCAATTCTTTAAACAAGCTGAAAAATATTTAGAACCAGAGTGTAATAATAAAACTTCCTCGCAAAAGTAAATACTTATTTTAACAAGTTTTTATTTGTAATCCCCAGCCATAAAAGTCGCATCTTTGATCTGAAACCATCACTTTAGACTTTTCAAGATTTCATAAAACAATTTTTAAAGAATCTGTTGACAAGCTGCAAAAAATCTGCTATAGAACCACTCGCATTTTTCGCTTTTTAATTTCCATAACCTACCTT
>DBJWYX010000198.1:0-4743 GCA_052360825.1 Candidatus Wunengus sp. YC64 | reverse complement strand
CCGGAGGGCCTTTATTCACGAGCGAGCATGAACAATTTGAGAATGTCGATCATTTTGTACTCAATGAAGCAGAGCTAACCCTGCCATCCTTTTTAGAAGACCTGCATAATAATTGTGCCAGGCGTGTATACGGCACATCTCATTTTGCTGACATTCAAAAGACTCCAGCGCCTCTTTGGGAATTAGCCGATTTGAAACAATATGCCTCGATGAGCATACAGTACACCCGTGGTTGTCCATACCACTGCGAGTTCTGCAACGTGACGTCATTATTTGGACGAAATCCACGTACCAAAACTCCCGAACAAATTGTTGCCGAGCTGGACAGTTTCTATCGTATGGGGTGGCGCGGGTCCGTATTCTTCGTAGATGACAATCTCATCGGGAACAAAAAAAGCCTTAAGAACGAATTGCTGCCTGCTTTAATCAAATGGCAGAGAGAACACGTGCCGATACCGTTTAACACGGAGGTCTCCATCAATGTGGCCGACGATGAATCCCTGATGCAAATGATGTCCGAAGCAGGCTTTAACACAGTTTTTGTCGGGATCGAGACGCCGGATACGGAGGGCCTGGCAGAATGTAACAAGAAACAGAACAAAAACCGTAACCTAGTTGAAGACGTGCGGCGTATTCAGCGGGCCGGGCTGCAGGTGCAAGCAGGCTTTATCGTAGGCTTTGACACGGATACGAAATCTATCTTTCAACGGCAAATTGATTTTATACAGAAAAGCGGGATTGTGTCGGCGATGGTTGGCATGCTTCAGGCGCCGAAAGGGACACGGCTTTACGAACGTCTAAAGCAAGAGGGACGTTTGATCGGGCAGATGTCGGGGGACAATTTAGACGGCACAACGAACATTATCCCGACCATGGACATTGACACATTCCGGGAAGGATATAAGAAAATATTGAGACACATTTATTCACCCGAAAACTATTATCAGCGCATAAAGACCTTCTTTCGGGAATATAAAGCGCCAAAGATTAAAGCTCAATTTAAATTCAATGATATACTGGCGTTATTTCGCGCCATCTACCACCTCGGTATCCTTGGCAATGAACGCGTCCAGTTTTGGAAACTCTTGTTATGGACGTGCTTCCATCGTCGCGAATTATTACCCCTGTCCGTTACCCTTGCAGTTTACGGTTACCATTTCCGCAAAGTGAGTAAATTACACGTCCTTTAATTTTATAACAGGAGAACAATCCATGAAGAAACTGATCGTGCTGATGGTTTTGAGTTTGTTTGTATGTGGTGTTGCAAAGACAACGATTGCAGGCGATATTTATGGGTATGTGCACGATACTAATGGTAAAGGTTTGCCTGGGGTCCAGATATCTAGTAAAGACGATTATAAAGTTTGTAGTGAAAAAACATCTGGTAGTGGCAGTTATTACCTTTCTTTAAGTGTCGGAAGTTATACAATCAAATATGAAAAAGAAGGTTATCAAACTCAAAATAGTGATATAAATTTATTAAAGAATGAAAGAAAATCTATAGAGATTGTTGTAATGGTCGCAAACCCAATTCCGATTAATTGATTTCAAAATAATAGAAAGGAGTCTTATGGAGCAGTTTTTTAGCAGAACGGAGAAGATAAAGGATGGTAGCATTATTCTAGAAGAAGGTAGTTGGGCCTATTACGCTTACGTTTTACAATCCGGCAGGGCCAAGGTCTGGAAAACCATCAATAACAAACAGGTGCTTGTTGGCACATTAAAGGAAGGGGATATTTTTGGGGAAATGAGTTTCTTTGGTATGGCGAAAAGAACCGCCTCCGTGACAGCAGATGGCGATGTAATAGTAGGAATGATCACCAAAGACACTTTTATGGAAGCCGTTAATAAACTCCCTAAAGAAGCACATGTCAAACTCGACAAAATGACTCAAGACCTCTTATATCTTAACGATGCCTATAACCGTTTGACGAATTGTATACGTGAGATATCGGATATCAAAGGGCGGATGATCGATCCCAAGCTTTTTGAGAAAGAGGTTGAAAACATGCCGGATCTCTTGCGAGAAGTAGTGGGCCGGGCGAGTAAACGTTTCATTTCAGCTATAGACGGAAGTATAAAACTCATGGCGCAACTGGAAGAAGCCTCCAGGACTATCGATTCATTATCTACGACACTGATTCGAAATGTAGAAACAGGAAAAGGGCATGGAAAACAGTGCTGTTAAATTTCCAACGGAAAAGACGAAGCGGATTGTTATGTTCTGTGACCTTAGGAATTCAACAGATATATTGATGGATTTTGAACAAGGTATATACTGTGACATTGAAAATTCAGGAGTAAAAACCTTTACCTATGCAGAATTTATTATGGACGTCCATGAAACGTCCTATAAAGAACTCTATTTAGGGCATGAAAACACCTATGCGGAAATATATGGTGATGGTATGATGGGAATATTCCCGGAAGACAATGCAAAATACATTTTAGAAAATATTTATAGGCTGACAAAACGTATGCGCACCTATAATGATTCCTCAAGTATGGGTGTCTTTAAACCCAGAATCGATATCGGTTTTGGCATTACGGTAGGAGCGGTTTCGTTTGTTTATTATCCACTGGACAAACGCCATCATCCGGTAGGGCGATGTGTTCATGAAGCCGCCAGAATTGAAGGACTATCGAGATTATATGATGCCAGGGTTCTGATTTCTGACCGTTTTTTTAAATTTGCTGAAGGTTACATTTGTACCGACCAAAGATTCTCTTATCGTTTCATTGACCGGATTATATTAAAGGGATTCAGGGAACCCATTACCCTGTTTGAACTTCTTATAGACAATGACCCCCGATTTGAGATTAAAAAAAACTCCATGAAAGAATATTCGGAGGCATATTCGAGGTATTGCAGAAGAGAATGGGAAACAGCAAAGGAACTCTTTCAGAAAATCTCCCAGGAATATGGATTAGGTATAGGATCGGTTATGGCAAAAAGATGTGATATCCTTTCAAATAGCCCCTCCAATCAGGCTTGGAATGGAATATGGAATATGAAAGATAAATAGAAGAACTAATGGGGGGAGCTTTAATCTTGTTATTGAACCCCCTTTTGTCTTATTAATTATAAACCTCAGGAATTTCAATTTGCCCACGAAAGATACGAAAATAAAGAAAAAAATTTCTTTCGGTTCTTTTTATGTGTTTCGTTGGTGATATTGTAGATACGATTAAGATACCAGCAGCAGCGCTTTTCGTACAGCTTTGGGCAACTCAATCGGAATAAAATATCTTCGGGATATAGGTAGTCCTCTCCTGATTCATCTATGACTCTTATATAGTGATGCTCGGCCGCTTTAGCATCGGGGAGAACCTTGTAAATCTTTCTCAATTCTAACGATACTTCATATTCTTCGTTGCTAATATAAACAGCAAATTTTGGTTCGACCTTGTGGTGTTTCATAATTTTTAATCGCGGATGGAGGTTTCAATAGCAATGGTCTCAATGTCGCGAATCTTTCCGATTATTTCCAAAGCCATGATTATGCTTGGTATATGCACGGCCGCATAATTGGAGCTGTATCGCCTTGTTAGGAGACCATTTCATTCTCACGCTGCTGTAATTACCGGCATCCTATCGTATGACATATCTGATGTCAACCGTAAATTGATAGAAGTGTGTTGAAAATATGTGATATTTCGATACTATTTTAATGTCCAGGAATTTCAAAGTTTATAATAAGAAGACAATACAACAGTCTTTAATATCATAATGTCTAAAATCCATAAATAAGTATTTGACTAATACTTACAGGTGTGATATATTTGCACCTTAAAAATTTGTTAATTCACATATCAAATGGTAGATACAAATGGTGCAAATAACAGCCTGTTACAGGCGATAGATATATGTAAGGAATATTCGAATGGCGAACGCACGTTACCGGTCTTGCAGAGAATTAACCTAACCATTGAAAAGGGAGAGGTTGTCGTAATCGTAGGTGCATCTGGCGCCGGGAAAAGCACGCTGTTACATATCCTGGGGCTTTTGGATACACCTACCTCCGGCTCTGTAATATACAAAGGAATAAACCTAAATACATTAAGCGCAAAAAAACAGGCCGAAATGAGAAACCGTATTTTCGGATTTGTTTTCCAGTTTTACCATCTTTTGCCCGATTTTACTGCCTTGGAAAATGTTCTTTTGCCAGGCTTCATTGGAGGGGGGTTCTCAAAACGGAAGGCGGAAAATAAAGATTATACCAGTAGGGCGGTTTCATTATTAGAAAGAGTTGGACTGGGAGAGCGATTGACTCATAAACCATCGCAACTCTCTGGAGGCGAAAGACAACGTGTTGCGATCGTACGGGCGTTAATTAATAATCCGGAATTGCTCTTGTGCGATGAACCTACGGGTAACCTGGATACGAAGACAGGCCACGAGATTCAAGAATTGATCTGGGATCTGAATAAAACATTGAATCAAACGGTTGTAATTGTTACCCACGAAGAGGAAATAGCCAAACAAGCAGGGCGGGTTGTAAGGATCGTAGATGGATGCATTTTAGAATAGAAACGGAAAGAAGGGAGTAATAAGGATAACAATGGGATTAAAGATTTATATAAATGGTCAAATCGTTCCGCAAGAGGATGCTAAGATATCGGTTTTTGACCATGGGTTGCTTTATGGTGACGGAGTCTTTGAAGGAATCCGCGCCTATCATGGAAAGATATTTACGCTGGACGAACATCTGGACAGACTTTATGACTCTGCGACGGCTATTT
>DBJWYX010000197.1:0-4784 GCA_052360825.1 Candidatus Wunengus sp. YC64 | reverse complement strand
AAAAAACTTAATAATTCGACATTTTCTGTTCGATATTCGATATTTAATTGCATTTGAATTGAATTAACTTCTTAAGTTAACGCTTATGCCCCTTTATCCCCTCTTGCTAAAGGGGAAACTATGTATCTGATTAAAAATTTTCTTGAAATTATCTTATGCGGTGGTTTACTTTTTTTTGCATACTTCTCGGCATCTCACTCTTCCAGTCGACCCTGATGAACTGGATTAACATCGGGTCGGCGGCGCCTGATTTGTATTTTCCGTTGGTGATATTTTATTCCTTCCTGGCAGATATCAAACGGAACACCATCACGAACTGGTTTGTGGGAATGTCAAAAGATTTGTTTTCGGAAGGAAGTTTTGGGATAAACTCCATTTTTTTTGTCGCCATGGGCTTTTTCGTCTGGTCAATCAGAGGGGTATTGTTTCGGGGGCATTTAGTTACTCAAGTGCTGGTCACATTCATCTTTTCATGTATCTACAACATACTGTATGCGGTGCATGCCACGCTTTCTTTTCATTCGCTCGGTCTTTCTGCAACTATCTGGACAATTTTTACCTGCTCGTTATATACGGCGATGATTGTTCCCGTGCTGTTTTGGATATTCAGTAAATTACAGCCGGTACAGGAGGTTTTTCCACGATAAATGTATCCTTACCGTTTTAAAATCACACTCATTATTTTCATTGTATTTTTTATCGGTATCGTAGTTCGCCTCTTTCAGCTTCAAATCGTTGAAAGTAATAAGTATAAAGGTATCTCCCAAAATCGCCGAATTGCTACGTATCCACTTGAGGCTACACGAGGGACAATCTTCGACAGAAACGGAAAGATCCTGGCAGTGGATCAACACACCTTTGACATTACCGTCCAATACAAAAATCTCCTGTATTGTTACGTTCGTGATAATAATGCAGTTTCACGCATTGCCGGAATGAAGGCGCACAAAAATGCAAAAAAAACGTGCGGTGAATGCCACGAAAATCAGGACGCATGGGTAAAAAAATTGTCCCAATTGTTAGGAATTCCACAGAACAAGCTGCTGAGCCATGCAAAACAAGTCGTCGAAAAAGTGGAAAGGCTCAAGCAAAACGTGGAGCAAAAATCGGGACGGGCAACTCGTGTCAAGGAGGAGGCGGCCTATTATCCTATAGCCTCTGATGTTGCATGGGAAAAGGTTATTCAAATAGAGATTAATCAGAACAGTTATCCCGGCATACGCGCCACTCCCAGACCAAAAAGGATTTACCCCGAGCAGGGACTGGCGTCGCACATCCTGGGGTATATGAGCAAGCTGAATGAGGAAGAATGGGAAGCATATAGTGACAAGTGGAATAATTTTATTCTGAGTTCCCGTATTACAGGCACTGACACTACGCCGTTGCTCTACGATGGGTATGCCGAAAACGATTACATTGGCAGGTCAGGGATTGAGTTACAATATGAAGACGAATTACATGGTGAGCGCGGCAAACGGTTTGAGGAAATCACCTGCAAAAATACCCAGGTTGAAAAAGTAATATTGGAAAGACCCCCGGTTTCCGGTAACGACCTCTATTTGACCATTGATAGCCAAATTCAGGCTTATGCAGAAAAATCGCTGGGTACAAAACTGGGGACAATTGTCGTTATGGACCCATGGACGGGAGAAATACTTGCCATGGCCAGCTACCCGCGCTTTAACCCCAACGACGTGAATGAAGATTTTAAAAAGCTTATCAAGCATCCTTCCAAACCCTTTCTCAACAGAGCCGTACAAGGGGCATTGCCTCCAGGCTCTATTTTTAAGCTTGTCACGGCGACTGCCGCCCTAAGCACAAATCGTATCAATACCCAGACCACGTATGAGTGTCATGGCTATACTAATTACAAAAATATCATTTTTAGATGCTGGTCGGAATACGGACACGGACTGGTTACCATACAGGACGCCATACCCTATTCGTGCAATGTCTTCTTCTTTGAAACGGCAAAGATTTTAGGTGGAGACTCGCTATACACATGGGCAAAGAATTTTGGCATCGGTGAGAAGACAGGCATCGATCTTCCACACGAAAGAAGCGGAAACATGCCCAAAATGATGAACACGGCAACCACCATGAACGTTGCCATCGGACAGGGCGCATTGCTTACCACGCCGCTTCAGTTGTGCCAGGGGTATGCTGCGGTGGCAAATGGAGGGACGTTAGTCCAGCCTCATTTACTATTAAAACTCACCAATGGCCGGGGAGAAGTTGTTCGTCTGTTTAAACCGGAAAAGAAACAAAAAATCCCCATACAACCTGCTACGCTGGATATTTTACGCATGTCGCTTCAGGACGTGGTAATTCGGGGTACGGCCAAGAATGCGGGATTAGAGGCTTACAAGGTTGCCGGTAAAACAGGCACCGCTGAGACCGGGCGTCAGAAAGACAACCATGCCTGGTTTGTCGGTTACGCCCCGTATGACAGCCCGCGATACTGTTTTACCATTCTTGTGGAACACACACCGGGTCACGGGGCAGAGATCGCGGGACCAATTGCCAAAGAACTCATGTCGTATTTATTCCCGGAGCTAAATGAGGCATCATAGTACTCAATCTGTGTTTTACTTGTTCTCAAATTCCGATTGGCATATTATGGTAATGCAATGCTGGTTTAGTCTTGTAGTCTTTCCCCTTAACGAGGGGGACTCAGGGGGTTGTCCGGAAAGCCTTTACAATATTACCATTGCGAAGGAGGGATGACAGAAGCAATCCTTTGATTCTCAAGCATTCCAAAAATAGATTGCTTTGCCATGGCTTTCAATAACGAAGAAAGTCATTCTGAAGGAATTGGACCTAAATATTTGGAGGAAGATATGGCAAAAAACCATGGTAAGATGCCCCCGTATCAGTCGCCTATTTATCTCTTTGTTATACTCGCCATTTCTGTGACTGCTGCAGAGATGCAGATAATGATCTGCTTCCATTTTCTTCCACCTTTCCCCATGGTAATTGGCGCAGTTATCGACTCGCTTCTGCTGTTTATACTACTCTTGCCGATTATCTATTTCTTTGTTTTTCGCCCTTTAAAGTTACACATCAGTAAAAGAGAAGAGGCCGAAACGGCATTAAAGCTTGCAAATGAACAACTGCAATGCAACATCACCAATCGCAAACAAACCGAGGAGAAGCTAAGGTATCTTAATACCATTCTGATATCACTCAGAAAAGTAAACGAGGCACTGTTAACATGCAAAGAAGAAAGCCACCTTTTCAGTAAGATTTGTGATGCTATTTTACATATGGGATTTATTAAGTTTGTTTGGATTGGGGTGATCGAGAAAGGAAGTTCCGAAGTAACGCTGGTCGCCCAGAAAGGATTTGAAGATGTGTTTATATCCTCTATTAACATTGATTTAAAAGATGTTTCGTCTCATCTCGATCCGATTGGTAAGGCTATTCATACGGGCGAACCCGTTGATTTATTGGATATAGAACGTGACTCTAGAAAGGAATCATGGAAAGATGAGGCAATGAAAAGGGGGTATGCCTCCAGCGTAGCTATACCGGTGAAGGATGGTGGAGAAGTGGTAGGCGTCCTTAGCGTATGTTCTGACAAAAAATATGCCTTTGGTAAGGAAGAAATGGGGTATCTCATGGAGGTGGCAAATGACATTGCCGTTGGAGTAAAATCTTTGTGGCTGGAGAAAGATTTGAAACGAAGTGTTGGAAATTTACAAAAAACACTCAACGGAACAATCGAGGCTATATCCTTGATGGGTGAGATGAGAGACCCTTACACCGCCGGGCACGAAAGGCGTGTGGCTCAACTTGCCTGTGCTATCGCAAGGGAGATCGGTATGACGGATGGTCAGATTGAAGGTGTTCGTGTATGTGCATTCCTTCACGATATAGGCAAGGTAGTTGTACCAGCTGAGATACTCAGCAAGCCGTCCCAGTTAAATGAGTATGAATATGGCATTGTGAAAAGTCATCCCAAGGTTGGCTATGACATATTAAAAAGGCTGGAATTTCCATGGCCAGTTGCTCAGATCGTACTTCAACACCACGAGATGTTAGATGGTTCTGGATATCCGGCAGGTCTCAAAGGAAAAGAGATTGTCTTGGAGGCGAGGATTCTGGCAGTCGCTGATGTGGTTGAGGCTATGTCCGGTCATCGACCGTACCGAGCGGCGCTTGGTATAGATAAGGCATTAGAGGAAATCTCACGGAGTAAGGATGTCCTTTATGATGCTAAGGCGGTAGATGCCTGCATGCGGCTTTTTATGGAGAAGGGATTTCGGTTTGAAGCGTTGAGTTGAGCAGGGCGAAACCCAACAGTCTAACTAGATGTTCTGGAATTTCAAAGTTGCAGTTGTAGCGCGAACTTTAGTTCGCATAGGATGTAAGCGAACTGAAGTTTTGCGCTACGCATGCCGATGTTTTTGTAATGTTTACAAATATGCTATGTAAAAATTACATAATTTTAGTTTCAATGATGGCTTTATACAACTGAAGCGATAATTAGTATATTTTTATCTTTATACAACAATTATACTTACAGCAATTATCCACCAATCACATAGCTTGGGCACGCCCATTGCTCTCTTTCGGTTGCAGACAACATATGATTATTTGCAATACGCTACAAATTTCTCTATAATTTATGAACATGAAAATTCCTATGCAATTCAAATTATCGCTTAAAGAGAAGGCATTCATAGGGATTGTTGCTACGCTTATTCCTATCCTTGTTACGTTCGTCCTGATTTACTCCAAAAACAGGGTATATTTGAAGAACCGCGTCCTCGACACCTTGA
>DBJWYX010000196.1:0-4797 GCA_052360825.1 Candidatus Wunengus sp. YC64 | reverse complement strand
TTTGGGCCTACAATATTCTACTTCCTTTTCCGTGTAAATTTTTCGTAAAAAACCTTCATTGGCAGAAAATAACCTCTCAATGCGTTTTATTTCAATAATATCAATTCCAACGTACATAAATATTTCGTTTTACCTTCATGATCGTATTAAATACTTATAATGCAAGTATATGTCATCACGACAGTTGGCATTTTACAGATTTACAAAATTAATGTCAATGACATTTTCCAATAGAATAAGGCAAATAAACGATTTAAGCTGAATTGTAGTATGTATTACAACCTGATGAATTTGGAATATATAACAACAAAATCACCGCTAAGTTTAAATTGCACAGAGGAAGGATAAAAATTGAAGATTTTCAAGGTTACAAAGGGATTTTTATTTGATGGGGGAGGAGGGTGCTCCACCTCCAGAAGAGATGAAACACCCAGCTCTGTGTTGGAAATTTTACTTCAAAGTTTTTTATTCTTTTGTTAGTATTTTTATCACTGGACAAGGGTTTGTTCTGTTTCGAATTCGAATGTGGTTTTAAATTCGTTAAAGAAGTAAGCCTCGCCGTAGCCAGGCACATTCGAACCAGATAACGGAGTCCATGCAACGTAAATGGATTTTCCCATATTCAATTGTTCTATAACTGCTTCATATTGGTGAACTGGGGCGTAGAAATGTATCTTCCCTTCACAAAAGATTGCGTCAGGTCTGCAAAAGTTTTCCTCCGTAAAATAGGCTGATGCGACATGATTTTTCCCAGAATACAGATCGATTACTTTAGTTGCTTCTATTATTAAATCAGGTTTATTGCTTGGACATTCTCGTAAGATATAGGTATCAATTTTGTGTGTTATAAATGCCATCAGTAACTTTCACTGTTTCTTAATTATAATAAATTTAACCCTGCTTTTTTTAATTCCTGGCGATGCTCCAGAATGCTAAGATATATAGATGGCCAGGATCTCTTTGCATAGATAATAGGTATTCCTTTATTGCCGGCAATTTTTTTTATCTTGTACGCCAGATTATGATTTACGAAATCGTAAAGGAGAATAATAAAGTCGGCATTATCAGGCATTTTTCCGCGAATTTTCTGTCCACTCCTGCCGTTTAAGTGCTGAATTTTCGAGATGCCAATTCTGTCAAGTTCCTTTGGAATGCACCCAAGATGATCCGCCCCAACAATTATTACTGACATTTTACAATTCATTTAATTAATTTAAACACCTATTAAAACGTCTTCGAATATCTTTAGATTAGCCGCACACAACCTATCGTCAAATTTAAATCCTTTTTCATTGAAAACTACCAAACAAGCGTACACTACATTAAAATCGTAAAGAATGCCCCTGTTTCGTGAAATTTCATCCAATACCTTGTCCAAACCAAGCGCTGGTCTATACGGGTGAGGAGACTGCATCGCATCAATAACATCAGCCACGCCTAAAATTTTTGCTTCCAGGAGAATATCCTTTCCTGACAAACCTGAAGGATACCCGGAACCGTCAAGCCTCTCATGGTGTTGGAGTACGATTTGAGCAACAGGATGTGGAAATTCTATTTCATTTAATATATCATAACCAAGACGTGGATGAGTCTTAATCATATTAAATTCATCCTCTGAAAGCGGGTCTGATTTATTTAGAATCTCAGCAGGTATTGAAATTTTGCCAATATCGTGAAGAGTAGCGGCTATACTAACTCCTTCAATCCTGTCTTTTGGCAGGCCCATCTCTTCAGCTATGCAACGAGCAAGTTTAGCCACTCGTTTCTGATGTCCTATTGAATAAGAATCTTTCGATTCGATGGCTACTGATAACGTCTGTACGATTCCTCTCATAGATTTTTGTAACTTCTTAACACTTTGTTTAAACTCTTCTTCCAGTCGTATGCGATTGTTAATTTCCTCCATCAGTTCTTCGTTTACCCCCACTAACTTAGCCGTATGTTCAACCACACGTTTTTCTAAAGATTTGTTAAGCAGCCTCAGTCCTTCTTCAACTTGTTTGCGAGCGGTGATGTCCCTCGCTATCCCCGTAATACCAACTACGTGTCCCTTCTCATTTCTCAATGGAAAATTTTTGTATTCACATAATATCCCTGTATTTTTAAAACAAAGTTCATATTGAGCGCTTTCCCCCTTCAATGTCTTTGTAAAAGCTTGTACTACTATTTTTTGATCTTCTTCGTTGAAAAGAGATACAAACGGTTTTCCGTAATATTCTTCAGGTCTTTGCCCCGTAAATTTCTCAAATATCTTGTTTACAAATAAAATATTTCCATTCGTATCATAAATATATGTGAGATCGGTAACGTCGGATAATAATAATCTCGTCATCTCTTCTTCCATTAACTTATATACAACTTTTGATATTTCCAATTCAATAATCCTCCAGGTACTATAAAGTTTCAGTAACTACCGAGTACTCAATATCGGGAACAACCAGGAAGCCTAATTAGTGTCTGAACGAAAACTCGCAAAACTGTCATTTCGAGCGGAGCGTGAAATCTTTTGTCCATTGAAATTATTGAGTTTACAGATTTCTCCTTTCAGTCGAAATGACAAAAGGATGCGTTTTCGTTCAGACACTAATTACAATAAATTCTCCAAACATTACTCAAATTGTATGCCATGTATAATTCAAGTAGTTTATTTATTATGAACAAATTTTTATGTACCTATTTACCTAGAGAAATGTGAATAGTACCGTTAGTATTGGTATTTTTATTACTATGAATGGATATGAATTACAATGGATATAAATGAAAAAGTATGTGACAGCGCACAAATGTGTCAGTACAAAAGTGTGACATGACACATTATGGTAAAATGAATGTATAATAAACGGGTAGTATGTGTGGTGCGGCGAGAAAGGATCGCTTTGTGCTATGTACGCTGCATCTTGATTTTGAATTCTTTAATTTTTCGATATATCGTTCGCCGGCTCATACCTAATAGGCGGGCTGCCCGGGCCTTGTTCCACGATGTCTTTTCCAGTGCGTGAAGAATTGCATGAGATTCGTCAACCCCGGAATCTCCTGAAGCATAAATTTTAGTTCCTATAAAATCCTTAAGAGCAAGTGGCAAACAATCTATGGTAATGGTATTCTGCCGGCAAATGATAAACGCATGTTCCAGGGTATGTTCAAGCTCTCTCACATTACCAGGCCAGAAATAATCCATTAATATTTTTTGGACGTCAGCGGAGACAGCAACAATTTCCTTATTTAACTTTTTGTTGAACTTATTCAGAAAATGATTTAATAATAAAGGGATATCTTCTTTTCTTTCCCTTAGCGGCGGCATGATTACTTCGACAACCTTCAGGCGATAATAAAGATCTTCCCGAAAATCTCCGCGACTTACCTTCTCCTGAAGACTCTGATTTGTAGCAGCAACAATTCTAACATCGACTTTGATTGGGGTCGAATCTCCCACTCTTTCAAATTCTTTTTCCTGTACCACCCTCAACAATTGTAATTGCGTCCTTGGAGATACATCGCCAATTTCATCCAAGAAGATAGTTCCTCCATTTGCCCTTTGAAATCTGCCAATTCTGTCCTGAACAGCGCCTGAAAAGGCGCCTTTAACATGTCCGAAGAGTTCACTTTCAAGCAGATTTTCAGATAAAGCCGAGCAATTTACTTTAACGAGAGGTTTGTGGCATCGACTCCCCCTCGAGTGTAATGCCTCTGCTATCAGCTCTTTGCCTGTGCCAGTTTCACCGGTAATCAAGACCGTGGTCTCAACGTCGACTAAATTGTCTATGAGAGAGTAAATAGCCTGCATTTTTTCGCTTTTCCCAATGATATTATGAAATTGCTGTCGTTCCCTCAAGTCCTGTTCCAGATTGGCCAAACGTGTCTCATCTCTTACCACAAGGATAACGCCAGAGAATATACCTGCATTATCCTGATAAATTTTACCTTGTTCATTTTTCGCAGAAAAGGAATTTGTTGGTTTAGATATTTTACTCAATAACGGATGTGAAGTAATACTTACAACCTGTTGTGGGCGCTCTTTAAGCTGACATTCATGACGGTACACTTCAATAGCCTGTTTTTTATTAATCGTTTCTTCAAGTACGTCAAAACATTTTCCATTGCAATATTTAGCTATAGAATTAAATGCCTTTCCAATAGAATTATGAGATAAATTACAAATGCTTCTGGCCGCATCGTTCATCTCGAGTATTAACAATTCTTTATCCACTGCAATAATTGCGTCTTTTACGCTACTGAAAATAGCCTCAAGGTTTGTACGGTACCTTTCCTTTTCATCAACCAGCGCCTTATGTTTTAACGCTATCTTAGTAATACGCAAAAGCGTATCCTGTTTTATCGGTTTAGGAATGTAATCAAAGGCGCCTAACCGAAGCGCCTCAGAAGCGGAATCTATATCAGGGTCTCCTGTAATCATAACAACGGGACATCGAAGGTTTCTTTCCTTGACTTCTCTTAGAACTTCTAAACCTGTTTTGCCTCCCAGGAGAATATCTGCAAATATCAAATCGAGTTCCGCCGTATCAATTGCGGACAATGCCTCCTGGTAACCCTGGGCAGTTAATACCTCATATCCTTCGTCTAAAAGAAAGCTTTTAAAGGTATACCTAATGCTTTCTTCATCGTCGATTACAAGAATTTTTGATCCCATGTCTGTACTCAATTAACGTTCAGGAATTTCAATCTTTTGAGATTCCCCTCTAGAAACATGTCCTCACAAAAGTGGGGAGGGGGCATAAAGGGGTATAAGCGTTAACTTAAGAAGTTAATTCAATTTAAATGCAATTAAATATCGAATAT
>DBJWYX010000195.1:0-4804 GCA_052360825.1 Candidatus Wunengus sp. YC64 | reverse complement strand
CTCTACACCAAGATAAACTTCTCCATTCCTATAGCAAAGGAAATCAGGTGCTTCATTGGAGGTAATTACCCAATCGCCTGTTCGTGTGTAAACTTGGTCAAATAATTTTTGTTCTTCTTCTTCTTCTTCTTCTTCTTCTTCTTCTTCTTCTTCTTTATTCATTTAGTGTCTAGTAAGTTATTATACAGCTCTGTATATCCTGCTAAAAGCGAGATAAGAAGGGTCTAGGGTCGCGTCTTAAATATTAAATATTGTAGTTGTGCCATTATTTATAATTTAATCCCTTGTTTTTTTAATAAACTCAAGGAATATCAACGGAGACGCATTACATACAACATTATTCTGCATCTATCTTAGATCCTCTGCAAGTTCTTCTTTGAAATATTCTATCAAGTTTCCACGCCATTTTCTCCACGAAATTCTCGATACCAATGAAAAGGAATTGACGATATGGGATGTATCTCTATTTATCCTAAATTTGGTTCCCACCTTTACCGCTCAATAAATCATAACCTCTCCTATTGGCAAATCCCAGCTTGAATATTTTATCTGCCAGGGCGTCTTTTGTGAGTTTTTTATTTGTCGTTATGTTCATCTTTGCGGACAACTCAAGGAGGGTGTCTTTCTTGTGTTTTGTAAGTTCTCCAAAAATATTCTCTGTGGGTAATTCTTCCAGTTGCTTTAATAATGCGTCAATATCAACCAAACTACCCGCAACCTTTCTGGCCTTTGTTTTCTTCGGCAAGAGCATCTCTGCAAGGAGTGGTTTGTCTTTTATGGTATCAAAGAAAGATACCAGCGTTTGGATAGCGCCGGATACATTACTTACCTTAGATTCATCAGGGAACTGATTAACTGCTTCCCTTAATACCTCAAGTTCTTGTAAAATTTCTGAGATAATTTGAACTGTCTTCTGTTTTTCGTCATCTCCCGGAAACAACAGCAGACATTCTTTTACCTTTGCCAGTGTGTCTTTCAGATCAAGCTTCTTCTTCCTTCCAGCCATTTTAATCACCATTAACTTTCTGCAAAAATTCCTTCGTAACCTCTTTATACTGTTCTGCCACACGCATTGCATTTTCCTCTCGTAATGAGAAGACAGGGGCTGCCTGTGCGGCGGCTTCTACATAGCCAGTCCCCCATAAAATATGGTTTTGAAAGCATAATTCTCCATATTTCTTACGGATACCTTGCATTATCGTTTTATTTGTAGTAACAATATTTGGTCCGGCAGTCCGAACCATGGTAAATAATATTCCCCCAAGGGTAACTGCTTCCCCATCTGCTCCTGTAATGCGGTACTTCTGGACGAGTTCCTTGTTTAATGCTGAAATCTTCTTTGTAAGTATCTCTATGCCAATCGTTGATAAATGGTCGGGAATGGTCGTTATGATATAATAATCGCTTGCGGCCAATGAATTTTGAGTGACGAGGTAGAGATTGGGGGGACAATCAATGAGTATGTAATCATATCTATCTTTTACCGTTTCTATTACTTTTTTAAGAATGCTGCGCTGTTCTATATAAAAACGTGCGTCTCTCACATTATGAGAGGCATCTATACCAAATTCTGATTTTAATTTACTGATCGTCCGTCTTAGAACGTTAAGATGTTCATGATAGAAACTTGTCTCATTTTTCCTCGTAGTTTTTGCGGCCAGGTCAATATCAACCCCTAACAGTTCGACATCGGACGGAATCAGTTCCAGTTCTGCTATAACCTCATTTGTACCGATTCTTATAGGAAATCTCCAAATAATTTTCCCCAGATCAAACCTATCCAATCTGTCATTCAAATATGCATAAAACAGTTTTGCCACAGTTCCATTGTCCTCTTTGAACTTCTGCCATCGTTCCGGAAAAGCGCACAAGAACGTCAGATTGGTCTGCGGGTCAACGTCGATAAGCAACACCTTTTTGCTGTGAAACAGGGCTAACGCGCAACCAATATGATAGGTGGTGGTTGTTTTCCCAACTCCACCCTTGTAGTTAATAAACGAGACGACCTTTCCCATAGCTGTGTTCTCCTCACATAAATATTAGAGTAGCTTTTTTTGTTTTCTCCGCGTTCTCTGCGCCTCTGTGGTGAACTATTCTGTTTTTGTTAAAATATCCATCCCCACGGCTCGTGCAATCTCTTTGTTGAGTTCTATTATGCTGGTGCGTCTACTCCCTTGCTCTGTAGGAACGATGGTAATTGCCTTGTTCGTTTTGTTTCTCAATTCCGTAATTGTGTCAAGGCATTGCTCTGCCATGTTCTCGGTAATTAATATAATTGCTACCTGAGTGTTTTGGGTAATTTCCCTGAGAACGGAAACGGTCTCCGCTGTCGTTTTCACAGGTTTAATTTCAACCCCTATGCTTTGATAGGACAGGATATCTTTCTTTTCGCCGATGATGACAATTTTAGACATAGGTATTTCGCAATCGCTCTCTTAATAAATTATTTTCTATCCTGTGTACCTTTCCACCTAGCACCAATTTTAGATTAAATACCTCAGTCGTAAGACCGCAGAGGTACCCAAATACCCTTTCCGGTCCGAATGGGGTATACTTCGCAGGACGCAATATGTCTAGTAAATAATTGTCAGTTACCACTTCGCATCGAAATGAAATATTTTTGGATACCTCTGAAAACAAAGAAGGAAGGGACATTCCGCTATATGTCTCTGCAAAGATTTCACGAAGTGTCTTTTCAGTTCTTTCTGTTGTCTCATTTAAGATTTTGCGAAACACGTGGTTTTGGTCAAATCCTTCCAGGAAGTATTGGTTCAAGAGGTTCATATCAAGCCCTAAAGATATTGCGCGCCGTATTACCTCTAGACCCTTTACGAGTTGGTATGTCTTCAAATATCTTTTGATAATCTCAACCTCTATTCTTTTGCAATAATCTTCAATATATCGTAGATATGCGCCATCGAATATCAAATCAATGATAAAAGGCATCAATTCGTTTTTTACCCCTCCTTCATCCCCCCCTTGCAAATGGGGGGAAACAGTGGGAGTAATTGCCTTCGTTCCCCCTTGCAAAGGGGGGGAGATATGAGCAGTATTTTGATTATGCTTTGCTGATTTTTCACCTTGTGAAGGAACGGTAAATTCCCCATGACCCTCTTTTTCTAAGGGGGAGTTACTGAATTCTCCTTTTTGTACCGTTGGATACGGGAGGGTTTGATTATGGTTCTGCTGTGCTATGACCTTCTTGGAAAAGGAGACTGATTCCCTGAATATCTCCGGTAAAGCAGTTGATTTATCTTGCCATGCATCGTCCAACTTATCTGTAATGATAGTTCCTCGAAAAAATTTATCTACGATTGTCCCAAATACCTTAGACTTTATAAATTTCTTCAGGTTGTGGACGTCATTCCTTAAGAAGAAAAAGTCGCAGACAGCAGTATCGGGTGACAAATCTCGTATCTCATATAGTCGGTTGTAATAATATTCATCAAGTAATGTTTCGAATTCGTACAGATGCTTCACGTGTGTAAAATGTGCCTTCAAAGGGGTATTATTTAAGTTCGTCAAGACGTCCTTGAAATCATCGCTGGATAACAATTTTTCGAAGAATTTCTGGTTGAGTAGATTACACTCTAGGACGTTGATCCGTCCTGATACATAACACCACTCGTAACGGCGTACATTATTTTCCATATTCTATGAATTTTTCTTTGGACACAGATGAACACAGCGTGAAGAAGCCATAACCAAAACTTTGCCACAAAGACACTAAAACACAAAGGGAAAAATATTTCTTAGGGATTTAACAAAAATAAGTTGAACATTTAACCTCTTGTAAAGTATGTCATTCCCGCATGCTTTTAGCTGGAATCCAGCGATTCTAAAGACATGGATGCCCGACAAAATCATTCGGGCATGACAGATATAGATTGATCATGTTGTTTTTGCTAACATCCTTAGTGTCTTCGCGCCTTAGTGGCTAATATTTCAAAGTGGTACATCAAATACTCTACTTAAATAAGCACGGTTTATACTTCTTACTTCATCTTTACACCTCTGCATTTATCTGCGGAAATCTGCGTCCTAAATAAATTTTCAATTTACAACTCAGTATCGGACAATATCAGCATATCGTTTAATTTTGGGATTAACGTCGTTCGAAGGTTTTTTACAATAGTATCCAGGGTATAATCAATTTCATAATGCTTTGTCTTTAAGATAAAGCCTCCTTTTATATCAATAGTCGTTGTATTCAGGTTGATCCTTGCCTTTCTGCCCTTGTTAATGTCCTCGATAAAAGCATTGGTTATTCTTTTTAAACCCCTTGCATTAACGAATAATTCTCCTTCCAGATGATCCGTTATATTTGCTAACCATTTTCCCATCAATGTCAAATACTCATTGTCAGGAAGCGATTGTATTCGACTGATTGCGCGGTACAAGACATCATCAATTATCTTATTTTTCACCTCCAGTAATTCCATTCTATAATCACTTTTTACATTACTTAAGTATCTTTTCATATCTTCTCTGAGGTGTTCCTCGTCGGCATGTAACATTTCCTGGTATTTTTTCCCTAAAGAGAGACTTGCCGATTCAGTCTCGTTGCGAAACTGTTCCTCCGCCGTCTTGATGATTTGTTCTGCCTCTCTTTGTGCGTTTTCTATAATGTAATTTCTGATCCGTTCTATGGACATATGTCGTATTAAATGCTAAGGAATTTCAAATACCCCCCCATAATCCCCTCGTAAACGGGGGGAAACAGGGGGGAAAGTTGCCGAAGGATTAATCCAATGTTCAGGAATTTCAATCTTTTTAAAATATGTAATGGATAAACACACCCCTA
>DBJWYX010000194.1:4332-4921 GCA_052360825.1 Candidatus Wunengus sp. YC64 | reverse complement strand
TATTTCAGTAAATTGCGGAGGTTAATTTGTGAAGTGCAAGAGTTCGAGTTTCAAGGTATTCGCTACGGTTGTAAAAAAAGGGAGTTGTAATTATTATAAAGAAGGTGATACTTTCCCTTTGACGGGATTTACACCCAAAGGACTGTGTGACAGCGCTTATGCCGTTCTTTCCAGAGATGCCCTGGCTTTACGATATGGTGCCAAACTACCCTGGCAAACAAGTGAGCATACCTTGCTAACTCATTGTCCTGACCCTACCGGCGCCGTGTGGGAATTGAAACGAGTACCACGGGAGACAACAGATACTGAACCGATGCACTAATTTCAAAACAATGAATAAATAACAATGGATGATAACAAAGAACAAAAAGAGCAAGAAGAAGCAAAGATTCGCAAGATGATCAATGATTACGCAGCCCACAGCCCCTATAAGCTTAACCCGGATACGAAAGTAGTCGATAGGGTGGTGAAGGGGTTAGTAATGCGCACGATTAAATTCGGATACGCATATTGCCCCTGCCGACTGGTTATGGGGGATCCGGAAAAAGATAAAAAGGTTGAAGCGTTAAGAAAGAAGGTTAAAGAGTAT
>DBJWYX010000194.1:0-4322 GCA_052360825.1 Candidatus Wunengus sp. YC64 | reverse complement strand
ATAAAAAGATTATTTGCCCGTGTGTCTATCATGCTGAAGAGATTGAACGTGACGGCGAATGTCACTGCCAGCTTTTTGTGGGCAATAAAAAAGCCGAGTAGTAGGGGCAGGTTTCAAACCTGCCCCTACATTACTAGCCTCCCCCATTCCTTCGGCTTCGTTCAGGACAGGCATGGGGGAGGAACTATGGTTTGAATCCTGTACATGTACATTAAATTACATAAGGAGAATTACTCATGTCTGAAGACGTAGCTGTAATAACGGATGCAAATTTTGATGCAGAGGTATTAAAATCCAATGTCCCTGTGTTAGTTGATTTCTGGGCGGCGTGGTGCGGGCCGTGCAGACAACTGGCGCCCGTGATAGACGAATTAGCAAAAGAATATAAGGGGAAGGTAAAGATTGGAAAACTTGACACGGAGGAAAATAATAACACCCCTGCCAAGTTTGGGATCACAGCAATTCCTACGATTATCGTATTTAATAACGGACAGGCCGTGAATAAGATGGTAGGTGTAAAATCCAGGAAAGACTTGAAGGCTGCGCTGGATGCGCAATTAAAATAGTCTTATCTATTCACCGCAAAGACGCAAAGATCGCAAAGTTTTAAATCAGTTGTAAGTTGGCAGTTAAAAGTTCAACTTAAATCTTACAACCCACAACTTTCAACTCCCTTTGTGCTTTTTGTGTCTTTGTGGTTAAAGATACCCAGGAGTTCACGGAGCTTGGCCGATATATCATCACTCTTCATTAGAGTTTCACCCACCAGGATTGCATCGACCCCTTCTTTCATGAGTTTTTCTACATCCGCCCGTGATTTGATGCCGCTCTCGCTTACCACAATCTTTTCGGCTGGAATCATAGGCCTTAGCCGGACTGTTGTTCCCAGGTCAGTTTTGAACGTTGCAAGGTCCCGGTTGTTTATTCCAATAATATGGGCGTTGGTCTGTAAGACCTGCTTCAATTCTGCTTCCGAATGGACTTCAACCAGACAATCCATATCCAATTCCCTTGCCAGTTCCAGATAACGTTGTATTTCATCTTTGGAAAGGAGCGCGGCAATGAGGAGTATGGCATCTGCGCCGGCAGACCGTGCCTCGAAGATTTGATAAGCATCGATAATAAAATCCTTTCGCAGGATGGGTAAATTTACAGACTTTTTCACATCGGTTAAGTAAGAGAGGCTACCCTGGAAGAATTTTTCATCCGTGAGGACTGAGATGGCTGCAGCGCCGCTGGCTTCATAAATTCGGGCAATCTCGACAGGATTAAAATCCTCCCTGATAATACCCAGAGACGGAGATGCCTTTTTTATTTCTGCTATTATCCGGATATTATTGTCGGATTTTAATGCATCGCCAAACGATCTGGTGCTGTGTCTTTTTTTAATTTGTTCTTTCAGCGCCTCAACCGGAATGCGTTTCTTGTTTTCGGAAACCTCACCCAATTTATGTTTGTAAATTTCATCCAGGATTGTCATGAGTGTTTCTTCCTCAATAAAAATCGCATAAAGCGGTTATCTCTGTCAGGAAAGGCATTTGTTGCAATGAGCAGACGCATGGAGGAAATCGACTGGATGAGACGGAAAGAAACCCATGCGCATAATATAAACCTTAACGTCAGATATGAGGTGTGATGGGCAAAGAGCCTGAAAAGGAAATTACACGAGAGAATGGTAAACAGCACGATTGCTGCATAGAGACAGTATTTATAGCGGTAGCGGATGCCATATCCAAGCCCCATCATGAACAGTCCTATCACGATGTATCCGAGGCCGTAGCCGCGATTGGCAAGACCCTGACTCATAGTAAGCGCAAGGATACTTAAAATGATACCCAAAATGCCTAGAAATATCACCAGGTTTGCCACTTTGCCGACACGTTGAGCATGATTGATAGGAGATTTCTCGTTCATTTATTAAGTTCCATATCCAAACCTACCGAACAGCATCAATAATAATCCAAGCGCCAAAAATAATGAATATTGTCGTTGAAACATATTTTATTAATTTCTCAGGAAGTTTTTTTCCGGCAATAATACCGACGACTATGGCAATTCCATCCGCAGCAACCATGCCAAATGTCGATCCCAACCACACCCCTATGAATGAATGATATTGAGCAGCAAGCGAAATCGTCGCTAACTGGGTTTTATCGCCAAGCTCCGCAAGGAAGAAGGCGATAGCAACGGTCAATACCGTGCCTAACTTATTTCCCTTTTTTTCTTTCTCATTACAGGAGTCCCCTTTTAGAGTCCAGATGCCAAAGCCAACAAAGGAAAGCCCGATCAAAATCTTTAAGTAATTTAAAGGAATGAACGCACTTACTCTTTCACCAATTATTACAGAAAATAAATGAACGACAATCGTTCCAATAAAAATACCCAATAAAACCTTTGCTGGCTTATACTTTGTTGCAAACGAAAGCGCCACTAATTGGGTTTTATCCCCCATCTCGGCGATAGCAATGAGAAAGAAAGATGATACGGAACTCAACATTTACCTACCCTTGAATGCATATTTGAACATTAAGCAATTTCAATGTAGGGTTGAAAATCTTCCCCTACGCGCAGTATCCAGGAAAAGCTCCCGAATGCCTAATTTAAATAAAAAGCCTCCTGCATTCTTTTCAAAGGCAGGAGGCTTTTTTGAAACGATCTGTTTAGAAGGGGTTCTTAGTGATGTTCCTCTTCTACGATAAATTCTACGGCATCATTGTAAGAATCTTTTCTATACCCGAATAAGGACACCACCGTTCCCGCAGCAAGCCCTGTTATCCACGCAACAATAAAGGTAATAAACACACCCTTGATTTGTAATCCTGGCACAACGTTCTCTGCAATGAAGATAGCAGCTAAACCGCCCAACATACCAGGCATACCATGGAGATTGTGGACGCCACAGGTATCAATGCCTTTTAAGGCCTTCTGTACACGCGGTTGAATGATAGCAAAACCGATCACACTCAAAACACCGGCGATGACACCCAATATCAAAGAAGCCTGCGGCGTTGTATGGGCACAGGAAGAACCAATTGCCACGCCGCCTGCAAGGGCTGCATTGGCCATATCTTCGATGGCGATCTTTTTCCTGATCATCGTGCTTGCAATGTAGGTAGCCACCGTTGCTCCACACAGTGAAAGAATTGTGTTTACAGCAGCTATGGGCATCCTTGATATCTCAGCGGGCGCCGCACAGAATGACGGCCAGAATATCCACAAGACCATACTTCCCAGCATCGAGAATTGATTGCTGATCTTGTCGGATTCGATTTTCTTGTTAAAGTCCTCGCTTGTGGTCATTCGCACAATCACGCCTAATCCGAAATACGCTCCAAACTGGTGAATAACGATAGAACCACCGGTATCAATAAGTTGCCCCTTTGGGATAATCCCCATACCATTGTCTAACATAATCCATTCATTCAGCATATAGGAGGGAACGAATATTAGTGCCATGATAATATACTGGGACATCTTCAGCCTGCCCAGGAATGCGCCTGTGGCTATCAGTATACTCGCCGCACAAAATTCAGCAAGGATCAACCGGTCCATCTTTAACTCGGCCGGTTCTCCGAAAATACCCATTCTCTTAAGAAACATGTAATAAGGAATAACGATACTTACCGCTATATAGGTTGCGGTAACAGCGCCATAACCATATCTTCTGACGAAGACCATTAAGAATCCGAAACCGACCATCAACATAGCCATAACATGGATGGCCTTGCCGTATTTCGCTAGTTCAAGAAAATCCTCAAGAGCCGTAGCGACTGCGCCTGTAACTTCGGTTTGGTGAGAAGCAGACTCGGCGCCGGCTTTTGCGTGCGATTCCTCAGTGTTACTGGCAAGGAGAATATCATGACTTCCAGGATTTGCATCAGAAGCGTTCTCTACCGACGACCATGAATTCCAATCGTGCTGGCCATCATTCACGGCGACCAATGGTTGATCCACCGATAGGTTTACTAATTCATTCCCTGTCACTTCGGCCCCGCTGGTGGTATTTATCACCCCCAGCAATGGGAAGCACAAAATACCCATGCATATAACGACGTACAACTTCAAAAACCTTTTTATCGCCATCTTGATTTGCCCTCCTTTTCAAATAATGTTTATGAGATTAGTACATCACGCTTCGATTCAAATAGTTGCTCAAAACAAAATAAACATTTTTAAAACCATTGCATATCGTTTCATGTCGATATTTTAGGGGATATATATATTCAATTTGATTGAAAATATCAAGCGAAAAGTGGATTAATAATTCTAATTCCAAAGCTAAACCACCCGCTAAGCGGGTGTGAATAGCAAAAGCTATGCTG
>DBJWYX010000193.1:0-4929 GCA_052360825.1 Candidatus Wunengus sp. YC64 | reverse complement strand
CCAAAGTTCATTGAAGGACATCGTATAACAGACCGCGAAACACTTGATATAGCCAGGGATGTCCTGATTAATGAGATCAGCGCTTCCATTGTAAAGAGGATTTCAGAGTTGGGCAATGAAGCTGCCTGTATCTGGGAAGACGGGGACTGTCCGTTAAAGGCAGAAAAGCACTACATCGAAACAAAGACAGATAGCGGCGCTTCCAAAAAGTTAGATATCGGTTTCGTTGGCAAGGTAACAGCAATCGACAGCGAGAGGTTTTTGAATTTATGCACCACGTGTACGATTCCCATTGTTCCGCCCATCGCAAAAGGAACAAATGGTGATGTTTATAACGTCAATGCGGACAATGTTGCGGCGTTTATTGCAAAGACGCTTGGCGCAGAAAAGCTCGTTTTTCTTTCAAACACGCACGGTATCATGACAAGACCCGATGACGATACATCTTTTGCTTCCACGTTGCACGAAAACGAAGTCCACGAACTCATTGATAAAAAGATAATCAAAGACGGGATGCTCCCAAAGGCGCTGGCATGTATTAGCGCTCTTAAGGCTGGGGTAAAGAAGGCGCATATCATCAATGGACTGATACCGCATGCGCTCTTATTGGAAATTTTCACCGACAAGGGAGTCGGAACACAAATAATAATATAAATAAAAACCATGAACACAAAAGACATTAAAGAAATTTACGATCGTTATGTCATCCCGAATTATATTCGAAATCCTATTCTGCTGGTCAGAGGCAGCGGCGTGGATGTTTGGGATGCGGAAGGCAAACGATACCTCGACCTTTTTTCAGGCTGGGCAGTCAGCCTGCTGGGACACTGTCATCCAAACGTCGTTGCGGCCGTTCAAAACCAGGCCGCAAAACTCCAGCACGCCCCTAATATCTATTACACAGAACCACAAGGATTACTGGCAAAATACATCTCTGAAAAATCTTTCAGTGGGCAGTGTTTCTTCTGCAATAGCGGCGCTGAGGCGAATGAAGCGGCAATCAAGCTTGCCCGCATACACAACTCAAGTTCAGGCAAATATAAGATAATCACCTTTTCCAATTCGTTCCATGGCAGGACGCTTGCCACGGTCACGGCAACCGCGCAGCCAAAATATCATAAGGGATTTGCGCCGCTGGTCGAAGGGTTTTCCTACGTTCCATTTAATGATCTGCAAGCTCTAAAAAAAGAAGTTGATGATGCGACCTGTGCCATTATGCTGGAAACTATTCAGGGTGAAGGCGGGATTAACATCGCCACAAAAGAATTCATGCAAGGCATTAGAAAACTCTGTGACGAAAAAGGATTGCTGCTCATTCTCGATGAGGTGCAATGCGGTATGGGAAGGAGCGGGAAATATTTCGCTTATCAGCATTATGGCATAGAGCCCGACATTATGACATTGGCAAAAGCGCTCGGCGGCGGGGTGGCTATTGGAGCTATGACGGCCAAAAAGGAAATTGCGAAGAGCCTCGTTCCCGGCAGTCATGCCTCCACTTTTGGCGGAAATCCACTGGCGTGCGCAGCGGGAGTAGCGGTATTCGAAACGATTGAAAACAAAAACCTGCTTGAGAATGTTAAAAAAATGGGTAGTTATGCCGTAGAACAATTGAAAATACTGCAAAAGACATATAAGATAATAAAAGAAGTCCGCGGCGTGGGACTCATGATCGGGATCGAACTCAATGGAAATGGAGCGGAAATCATCAAGAGTTGTATCCAGGCGGGATTATTCCTCAATTGTACTCATGACACCGTCATTCGATTTATGCCCCCGCTCAATGTTACAAAAGAACACATTGATGAGGGCTTGAACATTTTAAAAACGGTTCTTTCTAAAACTTAATTCATGAGAGAATGCCTATGAAATGCAAGGATTTAATTTCAATTGCAGACCTTTCACAATCTGACATTGAGGAAATATTTAATGTCACAAGGGAACTGAAGGAATGGCATAACAAGGGATATGATGAAAAATGTCTGAGCGGCAAAATCCTGGGCATGATCTTTGAAAAAAGTTCCATGCGTACACGGGTTTCCTTCGAAGTGTCAATGGTACAACTTGGCGGTCACGCCATTTATCTGACACAAAATGATATAAACCTTGGTAAGAGGGAGGCCGTAAAAGACGGCGCAAGGGTGCTGTCCCGTTATGTAAACGGCATTGCTATCCGTACCTTCGGTCAGGACACAATTCAGGAACTGGCCAGATACGCCACCGTACCCGTTATTAATGCCCTATCGGATTATCTCCACCCATGCCAGGCGCTCACTGACCTGTACACTATCAAAGAAAAATTCGGCACCTACGCAAACATAAAAATAGCTTTTATCGGAGACGGGAATAACGTCGCCCGATCTCTGGCTCAAATCTGCACAAAACTGGGTATTCACATACATATTGCATCACCCAAGGGATACGAGCTCACTCCTGATTTTGTTTCCAAAACCAAACAGATGGCAGATGGAAACGATCTGATTCATCTCTATCAGGACCCCAAAGAAGCCGCTGAAAAGGCGAATGTGCTTTATACGGACACCTGGGTTAGCATGGGGCAGGAGGCAGAGGAAGAGGCGCGCAGACAGGCATTCAAAGATTTCCAAATCAACAGCGACCTTTTGAAACCAGCAAAGGATGATGTCAAGGTAATGCATTGTCTCCCGGCCCATCGTGGCGAGGAAATTACGGACGAAGTTATCGATGGCCCACATTCTATCGTATACGACCAGGCAGAAAACAGACTTCATGTAGAAAAAGCCCTTTTAAAACTTTTGTTAAGAAAATAAAAAACATATTAAAAGCTATGAGAGTTGATAATCGTAAACGTGACGAGATGCGTCCGTTAATCATCAAAAGGCACTTTACCAAATACGCCCCGGGCTCTGTGCTCGTAGAGACAGGCAATACCAAGATCATCTGCACGGCTTCGATAGAAGAAACTGTACCCCCTCATATAAAAAATACCGGCGAAGGCTGGCTTACGGCGGAATATTCATTACTACCAGGCTCCACACCCATAAGGGCTCCGCGGGAATCTGTCAAGGGGAAATTAACGGGGAGAACGCATGAAATCCAAAGGCTCATCGGCCGTTCCTTACGTTCAATCATCAATCTTGCACTGTTAAAGGAACGGACTATCTGGATTGACTGTGATGTTATCCAGGCGGACGGCGGTACACGCACCGCAGCTATTACGGGAAGTTACGTAGCATTGATGGACGCCGTACAATGGCTCATGAGCAAAAACCTTGTTAAAGAAAACCCCGTTCTGAACAGTATTGCAGCCGTAAGTGTAGGGATTGTGAATGATGATGTCCTGTTAGACCTCTGCTACGCAGAAGATGCCGCCGCGCAGGTAGACATGAATATTGTGATGACAGGAAATAACAAGTTTATCGAAATACAGGGCACTGGTGAAGAATATACCTTTAATGACGAACAATTGGCAGAGATGTTGGATATGGCAAAAAAGGGGATCCGTGAGATTACCGAAATCCAAAGGAAGATATTGGAAATTAACGATTAAATCTTTATTCCGGGAAATAATATGTCTTCAATAGTAAATGAGATCCACGCAAAAACCATCGTTATTGCTACGCAAAATGAAAACAAGAAAAAGGAGATCTCCGAAATTCTTAAAAAAATCCCTGGTATATTGCTTCGAGGCGTTGAAGATTTTCCTTTTCTGCCTGAAGTGGAAGAAGACGGAAATAGCTTCCGGGAAAATGCGATAAAAAAGGCAACCACCCTCGCCGCGGCTTGTAATACCTGGGCAATGGCAGACGATTCGGGACTTGAAATCGACGCCCTGAACGGACGCCCTGGCATCTATTCAAGCAGATATGCTGGCCCAAATGCAACTGACGAAAAGAATATTGAAAAGGTGTTATCCGAACTGAGGGGTGTACCAAAAGAAAAACGTACGGCCAGATTTCTTTGCTCCATTGCCCTTGCCAGCCCGCATCAATTATTATTTGTAGCAGAGGGCCGCTGTGAAGGCTTCATTACCGAAGAACCCAGGGGAAAAGGCGGGTTTGGATATGACCCTATCTTCTACGTGCCCGATTACAATCAAACCTTTGCCGAATTAAACCCTCTGATCAAAAATAGTATCAGCCATCGGGGCATAGCCCTGAAACAGTTTAAGGAACAAATAATCCCACTGATTCAGAGATTCTGAAATTATTTTTTTATCGATTCCTCACCCTGCACTTCGTTCCAATACTGATCAACCATTGACTGTATCCGCCCTAAAATTTCTTCCTGCCGCACCGGTTTGAAGAGATGCGCAAATCGTCCCTGTCCTTTCAGATACTCCTCAACCGGCTTGAATTTTCCCGGAACAACCGTATGCCTCACCTCACCATAAACAGCCTCTTTCAAAGCCCAGATGCCAGTATCAACCGCCAATTTTGCAAACATGACGGAATGTGATGGATCCGTTGACCATCCGGGCGGACACGGTGAAAGGTTTATAAAGAGTTTCGGACCTTTGTATTGTTCCGCCTTTTTAAACTTGTTGATCAAGTCAACAGGATGGGCCGGCGAGATCGTGGCAAGATACGGTGGCTTGTGACTCCTCCATATTTCAAAGAGGTTCTTTTTGGAGAGCGTCGTCCCTGTCGGACTTATCTTTCCTGCCGGCGTTGTTCCCGTCTTTGACGCAAATGGCGTTGCCCCTGACCATTGAAAGCCCGTATTCCCGTATGCTTCGTTATCGTAGCAAATGTAATAGAAATCAAGGTTACGGTATATAGCCCCGGACGTGGATGCAAGACCTATATCGTAAGCGGCGCCATCACCCGTCAGCACAACCACCTTCAAATCCTCTGCGGAATCAAGCCTCCCTTTTTTAATCAATATATCCAGGGCATCCCTTATCCCCTGTGCGCCTGCCGGTGCACATGCAATTGCCGTGTAAAGCCACGA
>DBJWYX010000192.1:196-4972 GCA_052360825.1 Candidatus Wunengus sp. YC64 | reverse complement strand
CGGGTAGTTTGATGCTTATTACGGCCGTAAGCCCTTCTTTGTAATCATCTCCTGTTGGCGCTTTTTCTTCGCTGAGAATTCCTTTGCCCTTTGCATAGTTATTCAATGTCCGCGTAATTGCAGCCCGAAACCCGCTGAGATGGGTGCCGCCTTCTACGGTGTTAATGTTATTTGCAAAGGAATACACGTTCTCGCTATAGCCGTCATTGTACTGCATGGCAACTTCGACTATGGTTCCATCGGCTTCTTTTTCAAAATAGATTATGTCGCGATGGACTACTTCTTTCCCCTCGTTCAACTCTTTTATGAACGCCTTTATGCCCCCTTCATATTTGAATGCATCGCTTTTATCGGTTCTTTCATCTGTCAGCGTTATCTTTAATCCCTTGTTGAGAAAGGCATATTCACGCAGCCTTTTTGCTATCGTTTCAAAACAAAACGTTGTATCCTCAAATATCTCTGAATCGGGTTTGAATATTACCTTTGTTCCCCTCTTTTTGGTTACTCCGCGCACTTCAACGCGAGACTTTACCTCTCCCTTTTCATATCTCTGAAAATATACATGCCCATCTCTTCTTACCTCCACTTCCATCCACTCGCTGAGTGCGTTTACAACGGACACTCCAACCCCATGCAGACCGCCGGAAATTTTGTAGCTCTTATGCTCGAACTTTCCTCCCGCATGTAACATCGTCATAACCACTTCCAGTGCGGACTTCTTTGTTTCTGCATGTGTGTCCACAGGAATACCCCTGCCGTCGTCTACAACTGTCAGGCTGCCGTCCAGGTTTATTTTTACGCTTATGTTTTCGCAAAAACCTCCTACGGCTTCATCTACACTATTACAAACGACTTCTTCCATCAAGTGGTGTAATCCCCTGACGGTTGTATCTCCAATATACATCGCCGGTCTCTTTCTGACGGCTTCTATACCACCCAAAACTTTTATGGATGTTGCATCGTATGTATCTTGTTTTAACGCCAAATTACTTTCTTCTGCCATTATTCAGTAATTCCGACCTTAAATCGGATATCCTCTATATATTTCGAGCCTATTATATTATTAATTTTGTGAATTATAGCGTATTTCTCAAAATTAGTCAAATGATGAATCATTGCCGATGATTCTGCGTTTACGTACATAACTCCATTTTTAATCCCTGTAATTTTGGTGCTCTTGTAAATCTCATTACCAACAATCTCACTCCATACGCTCATCACCTTCTGACAATTCTTATCAATAAGGGTTTTCTTTGGAAATGCTTCTTTTAACAGTTGACCAAGTCTTACAACTTTGTTCTTATTAGTAAAATATCTTTCTGGCAGTTCTTTCATTAGATACTCTAGACGGGATTAACAGAATTTACAGGATAAAACAAAAAAAGAATTCTTGTTAATCCTGTCTAACTTTTATCTTTACAATTATCACTTTAACTCAATAGGCATTATTACACTTAATTGTTCGTGACCTGTTCTAAATAAGGCAGCGCTGCTATTGTCTTTAAGCTCCATAACGATAGTCTCGCTATCGGATACCTTCAGGGCGTCTAAGACATACTCGGGATTGAAGCATATTTCAAAATCCGGTCCTTTGTAACCGGCATCAATTTCCAACTCCGCTTCTCCCACCTCTGCAGCCTTCGACATCAGCGTCAATCTGCCATCCTTAAAAACAAATTTTACAACATTATACCCTTCGCTCGTCATAAAAGATGCCATTCTTACTACCGTTATTAACTCATCCCGTTTTACTTCTACTCTCTTGTCATTGTCTTTTGGTATAACGTCTTCATACTTTGGATATTGCCCATCTATCAACTGTGATACAACCTCGCCTTTTTCACCCATAAAAAGTATTTGAGACTCCCCTATTCCAACCTTTAAAATTCCTTTACTCTCTGATGAGAAACGTTGTAAGAATGTTAAACACTTCACGGTAGCTATCCCGCTCATTGAAACCCCGCCAGGATTTTCTACCTTCCGCTTTACCATGGACAACCTATTCCCATCCGCTGCCGCCATGACAATTTCCTCATTTTTTATTTCCACAAACACACCACACAACGTGCTTCTCGCTCTTACCGTTGACGCTGCATGAATGACCTTTCCTATCATATCGCCAATAACCCCGTCGTCAATTTCAACAAAGCCCTTAACGTCTGCTACGGGTATCGTAGGAAACTGGATGGAATCTTCACCGGCAATCTTAAAGAACCCTTTCCCTGACTTTAAAACACAACCACTACCATCAAAAGATACCAGTATCTCTTCATTGCCTGCCCATTCCCTCAATATGTTGTTAACACGAACCGCCGGCAAGACAATACTACCTTCCCCTACGCTCTCCTTAGCCAAAAGCGTATATTTAACCAAAACTTCCAGATCCGTTGCCGTCAATGTACAGACAGGTTTCAAACCTGTCTCTACGTTATCTCTGACCTCAAATCTTATCCCCTGTAATATGTGTTTAATTGTAGAAGATGGAACAATACCCACAACCAGGTTAAAGCCTTTGTATAACTCATTTCCATTAAAGCTTAAGTTCATACACTATTCCTATATTTATGTTATATAACTGAAAGTAATCTCATAAAAGTATTATACAATGTTTATTATTCGTTAGTGTCTGTGTAACCCTTTTTTTGGTAAAGATATAATGTGTTTGTTACCGTGTAAAAAATATGTAGATAAACTACAAAAAGAGAACAGCTTCCTTTTACAATTTTAAAAACCTGATATTGGTAGTAGAAACAATTTACATATTATGAACATGTTATCTCTGTAGCTCACTCTCTATTTTTTGTAAAACAAAAAGGAGGTTTTTATCTTTCTTTAGTAATTCTATTATTTTTTCATCTGCGTGGATTACTGTAGAGTGATCTCTTCCACCCAGGAATCCGCCTATTTCTGTAAGTGACATATTTGTTAGTTTTCTGGAAAGGTACATTGTTATCTGTCTCGGTAATGTGAGGCTTCGCGTCCTGCTCTTTGACTGAAGTTGAGAGATACTTACGTTGAATCTGTCAGAAACAGCATAAAGAATCGCTTCAATACTTACAGATTTTTTATTTCCTGTTATTTCACGAATGACCTTTTTTATGAAATCCAATGTAATGGCATTTCTCGTAACTTTTAATTCCTTGCCTAATCGTACGATTGCGCCTTCAAGCTCACGGATGTTGCTAGGGATATGTTCTGCAAGATAAGAAGCGAAGTCGTGTGTCAGGTTTATATTCATGAGAGATGCTTTTTTCTCGATAATCGCAACGCGTGTTTCTAACGTGGGACTATCAACACTGCATAATAGACCCCACTTAAAACGGGAGACAAGTCTATCCTCAAGTGCCTTTAAAGATTCAGGAGGGCAGTCACTCGTAATAACAATCTGTTTCCTGGCATTATAAAGCGCATTAAACGTGTGGAAAAATTCCTCTCTGCAACCTTGCAAGTTTTCAAAGAATTGTATGTCATCGAGCAGGAGCACATCAAGATTCCTGTAAAGATTTCTAAATTCATCCCACTTATTCGAGCGTATTGTAGAAATAAAATGGTTTACAAATTGCTCACAGGATAGATAGAGCGTTTTTACCGTGCGTCTTGAGAGGAGTACGCTGTGTATAGCGTGCAGGAGGTGTGTCTTCCCAAGCCCTGAAGCGCCGTGTATAAAAAGAGGGTTGTATGCGAGACCTGGAGACTCGGAAACGGCAACGGCGGCAGCATGCGCTAATCTGTTGCATGGCCCTACGATGAAATTTTCAAAGCGGTAGTATCCGTTCAGAGAATTCATATGCCTATTGCTTGCGGGCAATTCAGTAGGAAGAGTGGCAGCCTCGTTGGAATCAGGAGTTAAAGCCAGTGATTGTCTAAGAGATTCATCCTCTGTAAGAAAAATTACCTCACGCGAGGAATTTAATACTCTATAAACTGCACCGGAGAAAATGTCCTTATAATTACTGTAAAGCCATTCCTTTATAAAATCATTTGGTGTAATAAATGTAACACCGCTTTCATTAATGGAGAAAATTCTAAGACAGGAGAACCACATATCAAATTGCTGACCAGGAACGGACTTCCTTAATTCAGCTAATATTTCCGACAGTATTGAGTCAACCTCATTACCGGAAGATACCGCCTTGCGTTGGGAAACTTTTAGTGTTGCGCTGGATTGTTCTAAACCTATAGGCATGGGTGGCGTAATTAAACGTAAAGGGAATTCAAGGTTGCAATTGTAGCGCGAACTTCAGTTCGCTTATGTCCAATGCGAACTAAAGTTCGCACTACGTTGAAAAAGATGCCGACGGACTTACCCGAACGAGAAATGCTAGTTTAGTGTTAATGTAGCAAGATAATAACAAGGCAGCAACAAGAAGTCAAACCAAAAAAATATACATGATGACTGACCGAAAACTCATATTTTCGCCAATTCGATCCCTTCGCAGTAGTGTATGCAGTGGGGTGTAAAATGGAATTAATTTCTTTGCTTTCACCCGGGAAAATGTTAATATATCACAAGTGTAAACAGAAGAGCACTTTCGATGCGAAATATGAATTACTTACATTTGTTTTTACCAAAAAAGTCAAAATATTTTTTGTAAGAAACCATAAAGTGGGTATCATCTTTAATATAAGTGATGAATCTTTAAGCAATTTTAACTCATGGTAAAGTTACTAAAATCATAAAATTTTTAATTTTTTTGTTGACGGGAAAATGTTTGCATGTTATATTTCCACAGACCAAAAATAGCAATTACCATATATCAGCAAACATTTTAGATT
>DBJWYX010000192.1:0-186 GCA_052360825.1 Candidatus Wunengus sp. YC64 | reverse complement strand
GCAATACAGGTACATCGGCGGCCCCCGGTGTATTATGCTGTGCGAACGAAGGAGTGCAGTTTGAAGTGCGGTAAAACAGCAATCTTTGCAGTAAATCAACACTTAGTTTTTTCCCATCTCTTGCCTGGCCATTTCTCAAAGAAGGAGGTGATGGAGAGGTGAAAAGGGGTTGAAGTTGATTGGGAG
>DBJWYX010000191.1:0-4994 GCA_052360825.1 Candidatus Wunengus sp. YC64 | reverse complement strand
ACATCAACCCTATCAATACATTCTAATGCCTCAACGAGGTTATAATTATTTACGGCCGTCATGTCTTTCAGGCGTCCTTTGAGACATGTTAATAATCTTCTTGCCTCCAGCAGTCTCTCCTCATGGAGTGCGTAATTCACGGAAATTCCCCCGGCATATTCATCCATAATCTTTTGAAGCCGTTCGCGCGCCTCCGATGGCGATATCCCCGATTTTCTCGTTAAAGGAGTCAAAACCCTTGATTTTTCAGTGTGAATTAGCTCGCTGTCTATGTCCTCCAAAGATACTCCTTTTATGTCTTCTAAAGCAGTCGTTGCAGCAATACGCGCCTCTACCCAGGTTCCGCTTACATATTTTTTGGGTGCGCCGCCTGCCACCTCTCCGGCAGCATAAAGACCCCTTAAGGTTGTTCTTCTTTCTTTATCGATCCAGTATCCGGCCTGACAATGACCGCCCACAACAAAAGGCTCCGTCCCCTGAATTTCCACAGGTTTTTTTCGAGGATCCATACCCTCGCTTGCCCACAAAAGGATGATCTGTGGATTCATATTCAAAAAATCTTCTTTGAGCCGCCGTTCATCTGCATCATTCAAGGTAGTCGTATCCAAATAGCACGGACCTCTCCCCGCCTTCGTTTCTTCAACTGTGGCCAAAAGTCTGTGCTGCGTGAGGCATTTATTTCCTCCCAGGTGTTTATAGTATAGTTCCAGATAATCTTCGCCGCGCGCATTGATCTGCTTTGAACGAACTCCGACAGCAATAGTGCCCGTCGGCGCATGCACGTCTTTAACACGTAAGGCAATGAAGCGGTTCTCAAAGCTGGTCATCTCCGCACCTGCGCGTATTCCCATGGCATACCCTGTCCCCGCATTCCACGGGCAGTACCACATCAGGTGCCGGGCTTCCCCGGGATTGTTAGGTCTATATATACCGGATGCCCCGCCCGTAGCAACAATAACAGCCTTAGCGCTCACCACATAAAACTTGCCGTCCTTAATCCCGTATCCGAATGCCCCACAGATACGGCCGCCTTCAGAGATAAAGTTTGTCGCCACAACGCGATTTAACACCTGAGTACCGGTTTTTGCCACAGCCTCAGCCAGTATGGGTTTCAGCCGTTCCCCGAATATACGTATGCTACGCTTCCCCCGTTTCTTGTAAGTACCGTCTTCATTCTTCTCGATAGGAAGCCCCATTTCTTCTACATCTTTAACTACCTCATTCAGCCCTTGTGCAATGGTATAGACAAGGTCCTTTCTTATTACACCCTCAAACTCCCGCTCTACATACGACACATAAGACTCGGGCGTCTGTCCGGAATGCAGGTACGCATTAATGGCATTCAAGCCCATTGCAAGGCAGCCGCTGCGTTCAATGTGAGCCTTCTCCATAATAACCACCCGGCAGTTTGGCGATTTTTTGTAGATTTCAACGGCAGCAAAACAACCTGCCGCCCCGCCGCCAATAATTAAAATATCAGCATCTATGTGCATAATACCCATACCCGGAACGTGAAAACGAAAAATAAATATTACTGATATTTTATTATCGTGTCAATTCTAAACTACTCTGCCTTTCTCATCTCATCCACGAATTCTTTGTCACTCAATAATCCTATAGCAACATTGGCTACCACAGGATCAAACTGCGTCCCGGAACACCGTTCTAACTGGATGATAGTATTCCCTACTCCTATGCCATTTCGATAGGCCCTGTCTGACAGCATGGCATCGACTGAATCAGCAACACCCAGAATCCGTGCTCCCAATGGTATATCTTCCCCTATTAACCCGTCAGGATATCCCTTGCCATCGTACCGTTCCTGATGAAATCCGGCAATAGCCGATAAATCCCTGAAAGCTTCGATCGTATCCAGTATCTCCATCGTAATAATAGCGTGCTTTCTCAAAACATCCACTTCCTGGTCGGAAAGATGTCCGGGCTTGTCTAAAATTTCGTACGGTATGTACACCTTGCCGATATCGTGCAGATGGGCGGCATACTTGATTTTCTCAATTTCCGCCTCAGGTAATTCCAGAACACAGGCAATCTTTTCACTCAGAAAGGCAATCCGTTCCGAATGATTTTTTGTGTACTTATGCTTGGCATCAATAATGTCAGCAAAGGTATGCAAAATAACCTTCATATAGTCATCCATCTTAGTTGCAGATATAATCCAATAAGGATTAACCGACTGAATAATCTCCGAAAATATCCCCTGCATGCTCATATCATCAGAAATTCTCAGACAAAAAGACCCAGCATCCTTATTCTTCAAGTCCATGATAGCGTTCCACAGGTCCGGGCTAAATTCCCGCCCCTTATGCAATCTTAAATAATTATAAATTTCAGTGCATAGATAGCCTCCATAAACATGTATCTTCTGGTCTATGGTATCGGCAATACGAATCAGTTGAGCGCCCGGAAAGATATCTCCACCCTTCTTTCCATTGGGATAACCACTTCCATCATACCACTCGTGATGGTCCTGGATAAAGGCTTGTGCCTCTTCCAGGGCGCTTATCCTGGATATAATCTTTGAGCCTACCGTAGGATGTTCAAAGATACGGGAAACTCGTTTTTGTTCCTCCATAGTTGGAAACATTAAAGGATGCTCGCCAAAGATGACGGCGCCCACATCATGAAGCAAGCTTGCATAGAATATGATATCTCGCTTTTCAGGCATGACGATTTCTGAAAGGGCAGTTGCGATTACGGCAACGCGTCTCGAATGCAGCAGATTGTGCTTTCCAAATTGATCCATGATGAGTGACAGCGCTGATACAATCTGATCGAACTGCGACTTTATTTTCGCGTCTTTCACAATTTATCTCCGAAAACCACGTAGTATTATCAAAACAAAATTAGATTCTTTATTCAACGACGGTATCAAGGACCGATCCTGCATTTTTTACTGAGGAAGTAACAATCGTTGTCAGGACTAGCCGTTCTCCAGCCATTTTAAAGAGAATTGCATTTAAAGTAACGTCAACATCCTTTTGTGACTTTGCAATAATCCTCGCCTTTATTCCCTGCGCTGCACCAGCTCGAATCTTTTTAAACAACGACTCTACATTACTTTTAAATTCATTTCCTATCAAATCAAACATATGCATATTAAAAAGCTCTCTCTCTGGAATCCCTGTCATTTTTACAAAGGCATCATTGAAACCAAGAATATGCCCATCATCTGCTGATAAAACTACGGCAAAGGACATACTGCCAAATAAATTACGAATATAATCCTTCTCATCTTTTTCTCGCGCGTAAGCAGATTGTAATACTATATTAAGTTCCTTGAGTTGTTTATTCAACTCGATATTTTCTACGGCAAGTTTTCTTCTTTCTAACCCACGACCTATTACGATGTCTAAACTCTTAGCGTCATTCATCAACATAAAATCCTTCACAACGTAATCATCCGCACCTTCTTGAATCGCTTCTACGGCTGTCGCTTCACTGCCATAGCTTGTTACCACTATAATGCATATCTCATGGTTGTCTTTCCTGCATTCCCTCAGGACATCCATCCCATTCATTCCCGGCAAAACAAGGTCCAACAGCATAACCTGAAAGTCCTCTGAGTTCAGCTTTTTGAGAGCTGATTCCCCGTCATTTGCAGTTGTTGTTTCATATCCTTTTTTACATAATGTATTACTGAACATTTCACATACAAGCGGACTGTCATCTACTATCAGTATTTTTTCTTTTACACACCCTTTATTTGTATCCATCGCATACCCTCCTTAATATAAAACAGAAAAGACTGTGGAAATTCCCCTATATCATTTTCTAAGGAAGAGGAATCCGCCTGCTCTTTAATATCGGTTACTCTCACATCTTTTATGAACGCAGAGGTGACAGACCAATCTCCTCTTTTTGCTGATTTAATGCTAATAGCTCAATGTTTCTTGTACATATCTCTTTTAATTGCTTCACGGTAAAAACCTCACCTACTAACCGTTCTTTACTTTCTGAATTTGTCTCAAAAATGCAAATCACATGTTTATATTCATTTACGGCCTGTTCGATAAGGCCGGCATCCTTATACAGGCTCCCAAGATAATAATGTGCTAGTATAGAATTATCATCTAAATATATCGCCTTTTTAAAGGAGGAAACGGCCTTTTCTTTTTCTCCAATCTTAGAGTAAATGCTCCCTATCAACAGATAGGCATTATCTGATAAATCATTAACCTCCAGGACGTCCCTACCCTTTCTTAATGCCTTATCATATAAACCCATGTTTGCATATATCTTACCTGCTAATAAATGAGCATCAATATTCTTCGGATCGCCCAGTAAAACCTCCTCGGTATCTTCTAACACCGATTCATAGTTGTTGTCTCCAGCAGGCGGCACTCCGTTCTTCATCCATTTGGATACGACTTTCTTATGCATCGGGCCAATATGCTGCTGTGATGCCTTCTCTCTCACCACTTGCGGCGTGAGTGTACTATGGGGGGCTGCCTTTTTCGCTAAAGAAGAATGCAATCTTTGACAAGCAAAATCCATACTATTTACTGCTTTCCCCATTTGCTGAGACCGTTTTTTTACAGACACCATCTTATTTTTCCCGTCTTTCCGGTAGAGAAATATCCCGGAAATTTCTTCTAACTCAAAATCATCGGATATCTGCCAGAGGGATTCGGAATGCCCCACAAATAGGCATCCCCCGTCTGCGAGCGCCTTGTAAAACCTTCGAATGACTTTTTTTACGGTATCTAACCTAAAATAGATAATCACGTTCTTGCAAAAAATAATATCAATACTTTCTTCCATAGGAAAATAAGGTTCAATAAGATTTACCGTCTCAAAACGGATGCGTCTTTTTACCTGATCATTGAGAAAGTATTGTCCGTCTCTGTGGGTAAAATATTTATTTAACATTTCTTTGTCAATCGCCCGCATGCTGCTTTTATTGTAGATGCCTTCTTTTGCCTTTTTTAAAGCCCCCGCACCGATATCCGTAGCATAAATAGGGACATTAATAT
>DBJWYX010000190.1:0-5003 GCA_052360825.1 Candidatus Wunengus sp. YC64 | reverse complement strand
TAATTCGCAAGGATGGAAGCTGTGCCGGCACTCTTGGCGGCGGGTGCGTTGAGGGAGAAATCTGGTCGTTGGCCAAACAGCTATTACGTGTACAAGGGGACCCGTTGTGCCGCAAATATGATTTGAACGAAGAGTTTGCTGCGAGGGATGGACTGGTCTGTGGTGGCACCATATTTTTCTTTATTGATCCTATCGTGAGTCCCGGTAATTTTAAGTCATTTGCATCGGAAATTGTACGGGCGTATCGTGGGGAATTGTCTGTAGCGCTGGCTACTGTGGTGAACTCCCCCATGGGAAGACCCAAATTAGGATCCAAATTGCTCATTCGGGAAGATGGTACTGTTCAAGGAAGTTTTGATAACAGTAAGCTGGAAACGGAAACTATTGCCATAGGAAAAACACTGGCAATTCACGGGGGAAACAGATATTTCAAGACCATAGACGATACGGAAATATTTGTGGAGGGTTTTACTTCTCCACCCACACTGGTTTTAATAGGCGGTGGCCATGTAAACAGGGAAGTTTCGAGATTGGCTTCGTTACTGGGTTTTCGTATGTATATTGTTGATGACCGGCTTGAATTTGCTAATAAAGAACGTTTCCCGGAAGCGGAAACTATAGTAATTTCCGATTACAGCAAAGGACTCGGAAAAGTGCCTGTCAATTCCAATACTTACATTGTTGTGGCCACACGTGGTCATCGGTATGATGATTTAGCATTGGCAGCAGCCATCCGGACCCCATCCCGCTACATAGGACTATTGGGGAGCAAGCGGAAAACGCTTGAGATTTATAAAAACCTTTTAAAGGAAAAAGTACCGCCGGAACGCTTACAGGAAGTGCATGCCCCGATAGGACTGAATATCGGCGCTGTTACACCAGAAGAAATAGCTGTCAGCATCATGGCGGAAATCATCATGGTGCGCAACGGAGGCAATGGAACTCCCATGAAAATGAACATAGCAAATCTAAATACCTTTTCGTACTGAACAACTTATACCGCAGATTATTTACAGCGGATAATCGTTGACTTTGGTATTTAAGATTGTAAAATAACCAAATTATATTCCAGGGTTACTGAATAATTCCAAAGGTATACGTGATATGCCAAAAAGTACAGTCGTTACCATACAAAGACACATTGTTGAACAGGAGAGGCATTTCCCAAAAGCCACTGGAGATTTCACAGGACTCTTATGGGATTTAACCATCGCTGCAAAGACGATTTCGCGTGAAGTAAATAAGGCTGGCCTTGCCGATATCCTGGGTCTTACAGGCGAAATGAATATACACGGCGACGTCGTGAAAAAGCTAGACATCTACGCCAATGAAAGAATTTGCAAGGCAATGGATCACGGAGGTCACCTCTGTATTATGGCTTCTGAAGAAAGCGAAGACACCATCCCTATACCTGATGAATTCCCCAAGGGTAAGTATGTGCTCCTTTTCGACCCTTTAGACGGGTCGTCCAATATCGACGCAAATGTCAGTGTTGGCACCATATTTTCTATTCACAAAAGAAAAACAACCGGGAAAGAAGCTACCATTGAAGATTGCTTGAGAAAAGGAACGGAACAGGTTGCGGCAGGATATATTGTCTATGGCTCCAGTACTATGATGGTCTACACGACGGGACAAGGCGTACATGGTTTTACTTTAGACCCAAGTATAGGAGAGTTTTTACTCTCGCATGAAAATATTCAAATCCCAACAAAGGGCAAGATATACAGTATTAACGAAGGAAACGCAAATACGTGGGACGAAGGGACAAAAAAATACATTGCGTATCTTAAAGAAAGCGACTCCACAACGGGAAGGCCTTACTCACTGAGATACATTGGGTCATTGGTAGCGGATTTCCATAGAAACCTGTTGTACGGCGGTATCTTCTTGTATCCTGCCGATTATAAAGACCCCAAAAAACCAAAGGCCAAATTACGACTGCTTTATGAAGCCGCCCCGCTCGCCTTCGTCATTGAGCAGGCTGGCGGTTTGGCATCCACAGGGAAGGAACGTATCATGGACATCCAGGCTACGGAACTCCATCAAAAGGTGCCGCTCGTCATCGGCAGTAAAGAAGACGTATTAACGTATGAAAAGTTTATTAACCAAAAGTAAAAAGGAGATAACAACTCATGTTGTATTCTACCAAAGCAGATTTGATAAACGATCTTAAGGGTATCGTTGATATCCAAAAAGGTGGGACTATAAAAATAACCGATAAAGATACATTCAGAAATAAAAAAATCGATACCCTTATTTACAATGCCGTCTTTAATAAAGAGGTTGCAATAAAGAATATATCCCGATGGCTAATCCGCGGTTGTGGGAATCAACTCGGTATCGTTTCATCGTCCATTCAATCACTCTACGAAGCTATTGGCAAAAAACAGTTCAAGGGATTTACCGTACCTGCCGTCAACATCCGCGGCTTGACGTACGACGTAGCACGCTCCATATTCAGAGCTGCAAAAAAGAACCATGTGGGCGCTTTTATCTTCGAGATCGCAAGGTCAGAGATCGGTTATACAGACCAGAGGCCCGTAGAATATGCATCGGCAATTCTCGCAGCCGCTATCAAGGAAGGACATGAAGGTCCGGTATTTATTCAAGGAGACCATTTCCAGATTAATGCAAAATATTACGAAAAAGACAAAGAGGCGGAAGTCAATAAAGTCAGGGGTCTTATCAAAGAGGCCATAGAGGCGGGTTTTTATAATATTGACATTGACACCTCGACCCTTGTTGACTTAAGCAAGCCGAACCTTACTGAACAACAGCGTCGTAATTTTGAGTTTGCGGCTGAATTCACCGCTTACATTCGGACATTGGAGCCGAAAGGAATCACCGTATCTGTCGGCGGTGAAATAGGAGAGGTAGGAAAAAAGAACAGCACCATCGAAGAATTGAAGGCATTCATGGATGGATATAACAGCACGTTGTCTGCAAAAGGGAAAGGAATGAAAGGTATCAGCAAGATCAGCGTACAGACTGGCACTACGCACGGGGGAGTGCCATTGCCGGATGGAACAATTGCCAAAGTGAAGCTGGACTTTGATACCCTGAAAAACTTATCGAGGGTCGCCATTGATGAATATGGCCTTAGCGGTGCGGTACAGCACGGCGCTTCCACACTCCCTGCCGATGCCTTTGATAAGTTCCCGGAAACATGCACTTCGGAGGTGCATCTCGCCACGGAATTTCAAAACATGATTTATGAAAACAGTATTTTCCCAAAAGATTTTAAAAATGAAATCTACAAGTTTTTGAGGGAAAAATATGCTTCCGACCGTAAAGAAGGCGAAACAGAAGAACAGTTTATTTATAAAATAAGGAAAAACGGGTTTGGGCTATTCAAAGAACGATTCTGGAATCTTCCTTCCGATGTAAAGAATAAGATTGGCGAAGAACTCGAAGCCAAGTTCGATTTCCTTTTCAAGAAATTAAACATCATCCATTCAAAGGAAATAATAAAAAAGACTATTAAGCCTGTCGAGGCACAACTACCTACCCCTCAGGACTTTCCGTAAATGTTTCCGATTAATTACTTGACATAAACTAACCAATTTGCTAGTTTGCTACTACTATCAGAGTAATTAATAATACTGCTTATTGCTACTATGTGAAATTTTGAGAATTTTAGAAAGGAGGCAACGTATGTTTAGTAAATACTTTAATCGTGCTCCATTGGTTGCGTTTTTTTTATTCATTATGGTATGTCTGGCGGTAAATCACCGTACCACTTACGGACAGACTCCAGAGCCAACGCCGCCTGCAACGGGCGTCATCACAGGCAATGTCGTAGATGCGGGGAGTTTAGCCGGTATTGCCGATGCTACGGTATCAACCGATCCAGGCGGATACTCAACCGCGACCGGACCGGATGGTAGTTTTGCATTAGAAGTGCCTGCCGGAAGTTACACACTAATAGCGTCAGCAGCAGGTTATACTCCATCTCCTCAGCCCGTAACGGTAGAGGCAGGCGCAGCAACTCAAGTTGTTTTCCTATTGCAACCCGAAACCGCTCCAGGCGGGGCTTCCGTCTTTGGATTTGTAACCGATCCTGACGAAAACGAGCTGGAAGGGGTTGTAGTAACCATTAATGGCGTTAATTATTCAGGTGAAACCTTTACAGACGTTGATGGCTTTTTCCAATTCGAAAATGTCCCGGCGGGTGACTATACAGTTACATTTGAGTACGAAGGTTACCAAATCCAAACTCAGGGTATAAGCATTACAGAAGGACAGACAGAGGCGGATCTTGATGTAATTATCATGGAACCCATAGTGATCGCTTCAATATCTGGCAGTGTTACAGACATCAATGGTGACCCACTTGAATCGGTAAAAGTAAAGATCAGAGGAATAAAAACTCTGTTTACCGATGTAGTTTTCACCGATGCAGATGGTTTCTTTGAATTCGCTGATCTGGAAGAAGATACTTACGTAATCATTGCAAATAAAAGAGGTTATAAGAGAAACAAACATAAGGTAACACTGGAAGAAGGACAACAGGAAGAAATTGAAATTGTATTGAAAAAGGCAAAATGAATCTTTACAAGTTTATAATGTTGCAGTATGAGATTTAAGGTAATCCTCCCTCTAACCATTATCCGGAAAGAGGGAGGATTGTTTTTCCAGGCTGGTTCAATCTTGCAGATTGAATCACTGAACCGAAAGGTTTTAATGGAATCAGGGTCTTTGCACAATGCACGAGCCGTGAATATGCCAAATATTTAGGTTCAATCGTGGCCGATTGAACCAGCTAAAGGCGCTTAACAAAAATCCAGTAAAATTTTACGAGAGATTTTTAAATCTTTCCCTAACCTCTAGCATCTTTCCACAGGTCATCTTTCCTTCCGGACACGTGTCGTTCACACAACCAGGCCCCGCGTCTTTGAAAATATGCGGAGAAACCTGTTTGACCAGTCGAAGCATCTCTGTCGCCATAGCCCTTATCTCCCACTGTGCCCGGTTACAGCAACGCACACGAAAGAAGTGCA
>DBJWYX010000189.1:3441-5014 GCA_052360825.1 Candidatus Wunengus sp. YC64 | reverse complement strand
TTACACACCCCTTTATCCCCTCTTTTTAGAGGGGAATCAAAAAGATTGAAATTCCTTAACATGAACAACAAATCAAGGGTTATTTACATTCAAATCAAACCTGCACGCGGTGCACTGATGCAACCTGTGAGTATGGTCGAAGCCGTTGCAGAACAGGGACTCTGCAACGACTCGCAGTTTGGCCGTTCAAAGCGTCAGGTGCTCATCATCGAGCGTGAAACGCTTGATGAGTTCGGTCTGCCGATTGGAGATGTCCGTGAAAATATCACGGTGGAAGGAATCAGGCTCGCCGGTTTACCAGCCGGAACACGCATGCAAGTAGGCCGTGCCCTGTTAGAAGTTACCATGGATTGCACGCCGTGTAAATTCATTGAGGCCAAGCGCCCGGGACTGCGGGATCAGATGACAGGTCGCAGGGGCACGCTATTCAAAGTAATCGAGGGAGGTGAAATCAAGCTGGGAGACGAAGTGCGGATTGTCGCCTGAGTTGCCTTTCTTTGACTGCGAGATAAAAATTAATATTTAGTATATCAATTGCAGAATTATCGTGTATAATTGGTTTATTATCTAAGCGGTGCTGCGCGTAACAAAGGTCGCAACAAAATTAGTTACGGACAAAAAGTTAACATCTCATCCTCACACGCCTGACATTTTGCGGCGTATTAATTTTATGGTGTATGATGTATGCAGTGCTGCGTAAGAGTCTCTAATTGAGATTGTGAGTGGCTGTTTTGCATGTACATCGATACTATAAAACCAGACAGGCGTTGCTTGTCAATTCTTCATGGTTCTTGCCACCATCCCAGTCTATTTACAAATTTTTAAGACAATTCGCATTAATTAACAAATATAATAACCATCGGTTTTCCATTCCAGCGAAACATGTCCTCGCGAAAGTGGGGAGCAGGAATCCGTAACAAATATCAAATACATGGATTCTTCTTGACCAGGAATGCCTTAAGGAACAACACTTTATTAATACCATTACTATACATTTTGATACTATTTATTAGAGAGTCAAAGGTTTACTTAAAACCTGACTTACATTTTAACATAAGGAGATTCAGTGAATTTCGAATCGTTTAGTTTACATCCGAGCATCATGGCTGGTGTGAAGGAACTCGGCTACGTTACACCCACACCTATCCAACTTCAGGCAATTCCGCCAATTCTTCAAGGACAGGACCTCGTTGGTCTTGCCCAAACAGGAACAGGCAAAACAGCCGCTTTTGTGCTCCCGATTTTACAGCGTTTGTCGCAAGGTCCGCGAGGCTGCGTCCGCGCCCTGATAATAGCGCCCACGCGTGAACTTGCCGAGCAAATACACGATACCACGCAGGGGCTGGGCAAACAAACCAGACTGCGCAGCGTTACCGTCTATGGCGGCGTGAGCATGACGCCACAAATCCAGAAATTACGCGGTAAAGCCGAAATTGTCGTTGCGTGCCCGGGCCGTCTGCTGGATCATATACGTCAGAAAACTATTAATTTATCCAATATTGAAGTGCTCGTACTTGATGAGGCAGACAGGATGTTCGATATGGGCTTTTTGCCGGATATTCGTAAGATTTTA
>DBJWYX010000189.1:0-3341 GCA_052360825.1 Candidatus Wunengus sp. YC64 | reverse complement strand
ACCGATATTGCCGCCAGAGGCATTGATGTTTCTCACATTTCACATGTCATTAACTTCGATATGCCTGACACTGTCGATGCGTACACGCACCGTATCGGACGCACAGGCCGTGCTGCTAAAACCGGCGATGCGTTCACCCTCACCACACAAAATGACAACGCCATGGTGCGCGCTATCGAGAATACCCTTGGCATGAAGCTTGAGCGCCGCAGGTTAGAAGACTTTGATTACACTTCACCTCCAGCACGCAGCACATCTGCTGTTCCACTCCAACAATCACAACGTCACCACAGACAAACGGGAACGGGATCAAAAAGGGCGGGATCACAGATGTCGTCAGATTCCAAACCACGATATAATAGAACAAGTGCGAAACCTTTTGGCAAACGACGTTCTTCGCACGCTGCATATTCGTCAGGTTCGTCAGCCCGGAGACCGCACAGTTCGCATACATAAGTTTGTAATAGTTTAAAAAATGTATATCCTGGTGCAGCACAGCCGCAGCTAAAGTCAAATTAGGTTTTGCTTTACAAGGCAAAGCAAAACAACTGTGTCTTTTTCTGTCATTCCCGCATGTTTTTAGCGGGAATCCATTTGTTATAAAGACCTGGATGCCCGACAAACCTGTCCTCGTGAAAACGGGGAAGCATTCGGGCATGACAGGCGCTGATGATGTTTGAAATTTCTTATCATTGAATTAGGTTGCCTTCGGCAGCTATTTTTATTTTGCATGTAGGGGTAATTCATGAATTACCCCTACCAGATTGAAATTCCTTAATAAGGAGAGGAAACGTATGAAGGCAAAAGGTTTTTTATCAGTTTTAGTAGTCATTTGTGTGGCAGTTGTGGCCGGTTGTTGTTCTATGGTTTGTGAGAAAAAGGCTCCGGAAACTGTCAGTGCTAAAGTCGAAGAAAAAAACCCCATAAAGATTGGGATAAGTGTCTGGCAAGGGTATGCCCATGCCTTCATTGCGCAGGAAAAGGGATTTTTTGGAAAAAATAATGTCAGCGTAGAGCTGGTATTCAAAAAAGGTGTTGCAGAATCAATAGAGCTCTATAAAAGCGGCGAGGTGGACGGCGTTTTTAATGTCTTTGCCGATATAATTTTGATTAATTCGAAAGGAATTCCCACCAAGGTAGTTTATGTGCCCAGCTATTCCGAATCGGGGGACGTGATTATCGGAAGGCCGGAATTTAACTCGCTTGCCGACCTGAAAGGGAAAACAGTAAGTTTTCAGGGGGTAAATACCTTCTCCAATTTGTTTGTCCTAAAAGCGCTGGAGAAGGCGGAAATAAAGGAATCTGATGTCCAATTGCAGGATGTTCCTGGAATGGATGTTTTAAATGCGATGGAAGCGGGAAAGATTGATGGGGGCCATACGTGGGAACCGATAACATCACAGTCATTAAATAAGGGTTATAAAATACTGTGTAAAGCGTCTGATACCCCAGGCATTATAACGGATGTGCTGGCGTTTAATGCAAAGATTATTGAAGAAAGACCTGACGATGTACAACACATAGTGAAATCTTTATTAGAGGCAAAGGACTTCATTAATTCAAATAAAGACGAGGCAATTGATATTATGGCTAAGGCAGAGGGAATAGAGAGGGCAGAAGTACAAAGAGGCATTGATGCCGAAGTTCACATGCTTGACTTAAATGAAAATAGTGAGGCAATGAAAAAGTCAGAAAACATCGCTTCGTTATATGCTTCCTTAAAAGTTATCACCGATTTTTATGTCAAAAGGGGACTAGTCTCTGAATCGCAGGTTACGGAAGGAATTATTGAACCGAAATTCATTGAGGGCATAAAATCTTCACAAGCGCCCCAACCATAAAACAATGCAGGGGCAGGTTTCCAACCTGCCCCTGCGAGTTTATAATAGGCATTCTACAGCGGCTTTGCTGGTTCAATCGTCCTCGATTGAACCGAAACATTTGGCATTTTTCATGGTTGGTGAAAGTTCGAAACCTGAAGCCGGTTCAAAACATATGGTTCAATCTGCAAGATTGAACCAGCCACAAACCAGCCACAAACAATGTCAGGCGAGGGAGCCTGACCTAATGAGGGTTAGCGTGTTTACAATTTGCTACGCCCTAAAAATCCGCACAACCAGTTAATGTAGGGGCAGGTTTGAAACCAGCCCCTACGTGTTTATAATAGGCATTCTACTGCAACGATTGCAACCCTTATCGCATTTTCTTGTCCAGCCTTAAGGCTCTCTTTTGTTATCTTTTCCATACCTGTTTTATTGACTACCCCTGTTATGCATCCACCTTTGAGGCCCATTGATGCAGTGAGTGTTAAAACCGTTGATGATTCCATCTCGTAGTTCAATACATGGAGATTCTGCAATTCCTTCGTAGCCCCCTGAAATCTTCTCAGGATGTATTTTGCAAATGAATCCTTTCTTTCCTCGCCTGGATAAAAGGTGTCAGAAGACGCCGTTATGCCCACGTGATATTTTACCTTTGCCTTTTTTGCACCTTCAACGAGTGCGTTAAGCGCCTCGTAGTGGGCAACCGCGGGATATTCGATGGGCGCATAATGTGTTGATGCCCCGTCAAGCCGCACGGAACCAGAAGTAATAATGACATCGCCGATGTTGATATGATCCTGAATAGCCCCGGTTGTCCCCACCCTGATGAATGTATGTATTCCCAGTTGTGCCAGCTCATCAATGGCTATTGATGTGGACGGTCCGCCGATTCCGGTTGAAGTAATAAGAAGCTTCTTTCCCTTTATTTCAGCCAGATAGGTGCAGAATTCCCTTTTCCATGCCAATTTTTCATTGACCGTTTTGTAGGTTTCTGAAATTTTTTCGGCAATAATTTGAGACCTGAAGGGGTCGCCGGGCAGCAGGGCAATCTTTGCACCGCGAATCTTCTTTTTGTCAAGGTACAGATGATATACAGTACTCATTGTTATTACCCGAAAAATATTTTATATTCTGGTTGTAATGGTTTACCACGGATAAACACGGAATTACACTGAATATCAGAATATTCTTCATTTATTATAGTAAACACAATAAGAAAGTTGTCATTGCGAGCGACAGCTAAGCAATCTGAACCTTTGAGATTGCTTCGGGCTATCGCCCTCGCAATGATATTTTCATGTAACCATATTTATTACGTTTATTATACATTTCGGTGTTAATCCGTGTATTTCTGTGGTGAAATGTCACTTCTCATTTATATGCAGATTGTAACGCACTGTCAACTATTTTATATAAATTTATGCTTATGATTATTAATTCCGATGTGTCTGGTGTATAATACTTAAGATATTCAAACTCAGGATAAAACATTCGAAACCACAAATGCCTATACAAAAA
>DBJWYX010000188.1:0-5017 GCA_052360825.1 Candidatus Wunengus sp. YC64 | reverse complement strand
TTTCCTGAATGGGCATCTCGCGCACATTCCCAAAATTAATCGGATTAAAATCGCACGGATTGATATCGCCGTATGCCGTCATATAGAATTGCGACTGAGCGCCATAACAACCTACGCCCCTCGGGGAATTAATAATCGACATGCAGTTTATCCCCATAGGATGGTTCATTTCGTGATATTTCCTGGTAATAGCGATAAGCTGTTTCCGGTCTTCTGCGGTCAATATTTTTGACGTGTCTTTTAAGAATCGACCCGAAGGTATACAATCAAAGATAGTGACTTCTGAAAAACCTTGTTCTTGTGCAATCTTTAAAAGCTTTTCGACCTTCCCTGTCTTGATACTCTCACTGGTTGCATACGTGGAAATCCCTGTTAAAATACCCGCCTTTCGGCATCGTTCAGCGCCTTCAAACGCTTTTTGATAGCAACCGGGCACTGCCCGAAATTCATTGTGCAGTTCAGGCTCACTGCTGTCTATGGAAATATTCAATGAAAACAGACCTGCCTTAGCAAGTCTCTGGACATTTTCTTCCGTCAGGAGTAAGCCGTTGGTAAATATCATCGGAATTGCCTTGGTTTTATCCACATACCGAATGAGTTCATAGAGATCTTCCCTGAGCAGCGGTTCGCCGCCCACATAGATAATCAGGCTTGCGCCAAGATCAAGCGCCCCGTCTACCACCGTTTTTATTTCCTCAATGGCAAGCTCTTTTTTGGCAGGGTCAATGAATGGGTCTGCGCTGCAATGGATACACTGACACTGGCACTTATGAGTTATGGCCAGGTTAGCCGTAACAGGAAATGCCATTTTATACAGCATCATTCTCAACTTTCTTTCGAGGAACCTCATTCCTGCCGGGCTGGGAAAAGCCGGATTATACAGGTTATACACGTGCATACCGTCAACCCTGGCAATCACCTTCAGTGAATTAACCTTTTCAAAAAACTGATCCACGTAAGGCTGAAGCATCTTGCCCAACACCCCGCCAGCCTTCCCGACGACCTTATTCCCAACGATCTCGGCTTCGATATGTAAAAAATCAAATGATTTCATTTTTTATCCTCCATGCCTGGTATGTGAGAGAGTTTGAGATTTTTCTTTATCTCGCACAAAATATCATTTGCGACCTCAATAGCCTTTAAGCCCTCCTCACCTGAAACGACGGGTTCTTTATGCTTCACGACACAATCCACAAATGATTCAAGCTCCTTTTTTAGCGGTTCATAATCGTCCATCTTGATATGCTCGATTTTTAACAGGTCGCCAAACACATAACTTCTCAAGTCGGCAATGGTCGAAACATCCATTTCCGAGATATTTAATGACTTTAATGTCAGTTCCGGCGACTTTTTATATATTAATGCTTCTTTCTTATGATAATCAATAGAAATATACGAATCCTCTGAAAATAGCCTCATTTTGCGCATGGGTGTGAGAGACACACGGCTTGCCGTTATATTTGCCACACAACCATTTTCAAACTGAATACGGACATTAGCAATATCCTCTTTATCTGAAATGACATTCACGCCTACGGCATCAAATTTCTTTACCTTAGAGCCCGTTACATGCAGAATAATATCGATATCGTGTATCATCAAATCCAGCACTACACCTATATCCGCAGAGCGGAAAGTAAACGGACTTAACCGATGACACTCAATAAATTTTGGATTAATGGAAAGTTTTTTTATGGCGACTATTGTAGGATTAAATCGTTCAATGTATCCTGCCTGAAGAACTATTTTCTTTGCTTTACTAATGCCTATTAATTCTCTCGCTTCAGACACCGTTCCTGTCATCGGCTTTTCGATCATAACATGAACTCCATGCTGAAGGAATTCTTTTGCGATGGCATAATGAGATTTTGTGGGTACTGCGATGCTCACCGCTGCAACCTTATCAATTATCTCTTTATAATTTGAGAAATGACGGGTATTGTATTGTTGAGCAATTTTTTCTGCCTGTTTACTTTGTATATCAACCACTCCATATAACTCTACTCCAGGCAATTCTGCATAAACCCTTGCATGCTCTTTCCCCAGATGTCCAACACCAACCACAGCAACTTTTAATCTCTGCATGTTAATTCGTTGTTATTGCTGAATACCGAAAAGACTCGCGATACCTTCCGAACTTTCCCTTGTCCGCATTCCTTAAAAAAGTGACAAGATGTCTGATTTCCGGAGAAACGTCATTTTGTCTTTCTAGCTCTTCCATGGCCTTGCTCCTGTTCAATTCATCAGAACGAAATAATGCCCGAAATGCCTTTTTGATTTCATCAATTTGTTCTTTTGAAAGACCCTCTCTCTCCAATCCAACAACATTCACCTGACGTATCTTTGCTGGATGGCCTTCTATAATTACATAAGGCGGGACGTCTTGAACAATCCGGGTATGACCTCCCACATAAGCATATCGTCCAACGGTCACAAAAGGCTGGATACCAACAAGCCCCATCAACTTGGCTCCCCTCTCGATCATAATATGTCCTCCCAACAATACCCCATTCGCCAAAAGGACATTATCTTCTATGATGCAATCATGTGCAACATGTGCACATGCCATAAAGAAGTTGTTATCTCCGACAACCGTTTTACTTCCGCCACCTGCCGTACCGGCATTAATCGTTACACCTTCCCGAACAACATTATTGTCACCCATTTCAAGAAATGTACACTCACCGCGGTATTTAAGGTCTTGCGGCTCTGCGCCCAAAACGGCATTAGGATGGATAATATTATTTTTCCCTATGGAGGTATTCCCAGTGATTGTAACATGGTTTTTTATAATCGTGCCCTCTCCAATCGTCACATTAGCGCCTATTATCGAAAAAGGGCCAATTTCAACTTCTTCCCCTAAAACGGCATCAGGGTGTACGATTGCTGATTTATGAATTTTCATCCCATTTCCCTTTTCTTTGCATGTTCCAACAACCTTAATAATACCACGCTAAGATTTATCTTTTGCGTCATGCACTCTGTACGATCTTTTCTGCTAATTGAACGTTCAGGGAATGCCCGGACCTGTTTGCAACGATGCGTCCCTGAATTACCACATTAGCCAGATAAAGGTCGCCTACCATGTCCAAAATTTTGTGTCTAACAAACTCATCAGGAAATCGCAATTTTGCAGGTTCCATAGAAATCGGTCTGGTCATTTTTCCGTCTTTATGTACAATGATACTGTTGTCATCCGTAACCCCTTTTCCTAAACCGAGTCTCTTGAACTCTTCAATATAGGTACTCAGCCCAAACGTCCTTGCAGGCGCAATATCTCTGCAAAAATTCTCCTCAGTAATCTCAATATCGTAAGTTTGCCGTTTTATAAAAGAACCATTAAAATCCAGAGTATACGAAAATATCAATCCTTTTTCGCAAGGCACTGCCATAACGCTCGCGTCCCCGCTACTAACCATAATCGGGGTCTTTACAACAAACACCTTCTTCTTCCCCCCAAGTTCGGCAGTACCTGCTTTTCTGAGGACTTCCAAAAAAAGTTTTGCGCTCCCGTCCCCGGCGGGAACTTCCCTGCCATTTATTTCTATTTCGATATTGTCGATTCCTAACCCGGCCAAAGCTGCCATCAGATGTTCTACGCTTTCCACCTCGGCATCTTCGTTCTTCAGAAAAATGCGCTTATAATTACTTGACAGGGAATGGACATGTGCGCGCACCCTCGGCCGATTGGGCAGATCTATACGGACAAAAGATATGCCCGAATTCAATGGTGACGGTTTAAAATGGAGACTTGTGGACTCCCCTCTAAACATCCCGATTCCGGAGCATTCGACTTCTCTCCCAATTGTCTTCTGTGCGCTATCCACGAACTACTTTCCTTTGCCCGTTTCGGAATATTTTTTGTTTAAGTTATCAATCACATGATTTGTGATAGTAACTGATTCAGAATGGTACAAAACGGTTTTTATCCCAACTTTAAACTGTAACTCAGAAATTCCACCGCTCTGTAATTCCGGCTCTTCCTTTTTAATAATTAAATCATATTGCTCCCTCTTACCTATATCTTCAACCTCTTTGCAGACTTCTGTATAGAGACTGCCAAAATAGTCCTTATACTTTCTCATGACATTCTTCTCAGCAAATTTCGCATAGGATTCCAACTCCATATTCTTTTTTTCAAAGGTTTCTTCGTCCCTTTTTCTGGCTTCACTCCCCAAATCCAACAACTGTATCTTCTCATTTAAACTAACCAGTTCTTTCTTCTTGTCGTTGATAATTTTTTGATACTGCTTTTCCTGTTCTTTCAGCTGGGCATCAAATGTTTTCCGTTTTTCATATTTCTCAAACACATTATTTAAATCAACCACTCCCACCTTTAAACCCCTTGAAGACGAACTGGAAGCGCCTGGTTCTTTTGCCTGTATAGCACTCAGCAAAAACAGACACAGACACGTAATACTCGCTATAACTCCAAAAACAATCTTAATCTTTCCTCTGTTCTTCTTAAATGATTTTTGTAATTTCATAATTAAAAGCTGCTGCCTCCTCCGAAATTAAACGAAAATGCCTGAATCTCATCCCCTTCCTCTTTTATTATAGGGATACCGTAATCAATCGCTATCGTAGAACGACCGAGAAAAGGAATATTCACTCTTAATCCAACTCCCGTAGACAATCTGAAGTTATCCAAATTAATATCACTGACTTTTTCATCGGCCTTTCCAGTATCAACAAAAACTGCGGCACGAAGAATATCCTTATATATAGGAACAAGGTATTCCGTATTCATTACAACCAATAGATCGCCACCAATCTGGTCCCCTGTTTTCTCATCAACAGGCGCTATACCTCTATACTGGAATCCTCTCAGAGAACCGTAACCACCCGCAAAAAACCTTTCAAATATAGGAACTTCACTTCCAGACGTTGGCTCTACAATACCAAAGGTACCTCCATAAGCAATAACATGCTTGCCCCATTTAGGTATTTCAAAGAGTGTGCTGTATTTTGTCGTCTGGAATTTATACTTTGCTATATCCACATCTAACCCGGCAAA
>DBJWYX010000187.1:0-5053 GCA_052360825.1 Candidatus Wunengus sp. YC64 | reverse complement strand
TTCTTCAGGGGTATCTTCTGTAACTGGCTCGTATGCCTTGCAATATGGTCCGCTGTTGGCAGATGTACAAGTGATTCAGGCAAGTTGATTATGATCTGGTGGTGTCTGTTCTGCTTCATAACAACAGGGATGGAGCACAGCGTAGCAAATATGACCATTTTAACGATTGCGAATCTACTGCCTCACGATCCGGAAGCGATTTCATGGGGTAAGATGTTTGGATGGAACCTTGTCCCTGTTACCCTTGGCAATATTGTGGGTGGTGCATTCTTCGTCACATTCCTCTATTGGTTTGCTAATGCAATGGATGAAAGGGGAGCCAAGAAGATGGAGGCTATAAAGGGCGGTTCTGGCGCTGGTGAGTTACCACGTGCCGGCGGGTCTCCTGAAGAGATTAAGGATATCAAGGTGAAGATGAGGTCGTAATTGTAGCATTATTTAAAAGTTTTAATAAAAAGGGCCAGTTTATGATTACTGGCCCTTTTTATTTGTCCGAGATGCTGAATTACAGAAGTTTGAAATAATGTAAAATAAAAGACTAAAGAGAGGGTTTATAGTCAATGTCATTAAGTTAAGCGGATCGTCATTCGGAACAATCAACGGGAGTGAAGAATCCCATGGTTTGTAAAATGAGATTCTTCGTCGCTTCGCTTCTCAGAATGACAATTTGCCTGCAATAGTCGCTTAACCTAATGACATTACTTATTACTTGATGCCTCGCCTATTGCATAAAGTTTCCCGTCGTTAGAGCCAATGTAGATGGTGCCATCGGCGTCTATAGTAGGTGATGATTCTATGGCGTCTCCCGTTTCAAAGACCCATTTCACATTTCCATCAGGATTGAAGGCATAGAGCTTTTTGTCTCGGGAACCGGCGTAGATTGTACCATCTGCCCCGATTGCCGGAGATGAACTAACAGAGGCGCCTGTTTCAAAAGACCACTTCAGTTTTCCGTTGGGTGTGAAGGCGTATATGCTATTATTACCTGAACCAAAGTATATGTTTCCATCCGCATCAATAGCAGCAGAAGAATCAATGTCATACAGGGTGTCAAATGTCCATTCTACCTTTCCATCAGGACGAAAGACGTAAAATTTAGCATCTTCAGAGCCAATGCAAATGTTTCCATTGGGCGCTATCAAAGGAGATGCGTCTAAAAGGTATCTGGTGCCAAAACTCCAAACCGCTTTGCCTTCTGGTTTCATTGCAAACAAATAGTAATCTCCGGAACCAAAGTAAATCACGCCATCTGGGGCTATAGCAGGAGACGACATAATATGATCGGCAGTCTTTTGCGTCCACTTTAACTTACCGTCCTGGGTAATGGCGTGGAGTTTCTTATCCCACGATCCGAAATAAATTGTACCATCGGGTGCGATAGCCGGGGAGGAGATGATGCCGCCTTCGGATTTATACTTCCAGCGTATACTGCTATCAGAGTTCAGTGCATAAAGATGACTATCCCATGATCCAAAGATAATGGTTCCGTCTTTTCTGATAGCGGGTGACGATTCAACCTCCCCCTGTGTTTCGAAAGCCCACTTAAGCTTGCCGTCTCGAGTGATAGCGTAGAATTTATTGTCTTTTGAGCCAAAGTAGATTGTACCATCTTCACCAATGGCAGGAGAGGAAGTAACAGGGCCTTGCGTTTGGAACGCCCATTTAAGGATAGGTTTTTGAATGCTGCCGTACGGGCTCCTCCCTGTGTGCTGCAAGTCATGCCTGAACATAGGCCAGGGTGTATCGGCAACCTGGGCATAAAGTGATGTCGATAGGAAGATCGTTAGCAAGAAAAGAATGAATGCCGGTAACGCAAAAAAAGTGATAGATTTTTTTAACATTAAAAAGTTCCTTTACCTTTAAAGTATTCCTTTTGTCGATGGAACATCTTTTATGCGTCCATCAAACCGGACGGCTTCTTCCAGCGCCTTGGCCAGTCCCTTAAATATGGCCTCTGCTATGTGATGTGCATTGGTGCCGTAAGGGACGTTTACGTGCAGGTTGATGCCTGCATTTGCCGTGAATGCCTTCAGAAACTCTTCGATAAGTTCGGCATCGAAATTCCCGATCTTTGCAGTATGAAATGCCACATTAAATACCAATGCAGGTCTTCCGCTGATGTCTACGGCAATATTGGCAAGCGTCTCTTGCATGGGGACGCTTGCATTGGAAAAGCGCCGGATTCCCTTTTTATCTCCCAATGCCTCTTTTATTCCCTGTCCGAGGCATATTCCCACGTCTTCTACCGTATGGTGATCATCTACGATACGATCACCGCTTGCCTTGATTGTCAGATCAAATAGGGCATGTTTGGTAAGCAGGTCAAGCATGTGGTCTAAGAAGCCGACGCCGGTGTTGATGCTGCTGTTTCCATTTCCATCGATGTTGATCGTTAGTTCGACCTGTGTTTCCTTTGTCTTTCTATTGATCGTGGCCGTTCGTTTTATCATGGGATTTTTTTGTTTATAGTTAATTGAATTAAAATTGTGTAGGGGCAATTCATGAATTGCCCTTACAAATCTCGGATTTGTTCAGTGACAACAGGCGTCCCTTATTTTTGTATGTTTTTTTGTATCGACAAGCTCTTTTAGATTTTTTAGCAAGGTGTCAATTTCTTCCCTTGTTCCAATGGTAATGCGCAGGCAGTCGTCCAGCCGCCTCAGATTAAAATATCTTACCAGTATTTTTCGTGATTTTAATGTTTGATATAAATGATGAGCAGAAACACCTTTCATGCACCGAGCCAGTACGAAATTGGTTTGAGAGGGATATACAAAAAATCCCATATCCTGCAAAGATTTCGTGAGATAGATTCTTGTGTCTTTTATTTTTTCAACATGTGCCCTCATGCTCTTTTGGTCATCAAGGGCAGCTACCACGGCGGCAATGCTGAGCCGGTCAACGTTATATGAATCCTTAACCTTCATCATTCCCTGAATAAGCGATTCCTGGGCAATACAAAAACCCAGACGGATGCCCGCTAAAGAATATGATTTCGAAAGTGTTCTCAGGATGAGGATGTTATCGTGTTCTTTAACGAGGCTGAGGCAGTTATCTTCCGCAAAGTCGGCGTATGCTTCATCGACGACGAGTACGCCATCTATGGCAGATGCGATCTTTGATATTTTGCTGTGAGGAATCGTCGTTCCGGAAGGCGAGTTTGGGTTTGCGATAAACGTGACCTTTGCATCTGCTACGATAAAATCATCGGAAAGGGAATAATCTTCGTTGAATTCCACTGCGCAGGCATTCCCGTCCTGCAGTTCGGCAAGCGTTTTGTAAAGCATGTAAGAGGGATACGGAAAAACTACCTTGTCACCCGGTCCTGCAAAACTCCGTATGATGATAGATAATAAGTCGTCTGAACCGTTTCCGGCCATGACCCATTCTGGCTTCGTACCCAACGTTTCAGCGATTTTTATCCTGGCAGCAGTTACGGTAGGGTCTGGGTAAAGACGGAGATTATCGTTCACCGCCTCTTTAACAGCATTTAAGACCTTTGGAGAAGGCGGATACGGATTCTCATTGGTATTGAGCTTTATGTAGATACCGTCCTTCGGCTGCTCACCCGGTATATATCCCGACATCCTTTCAATATTATCCCGAAAATAACTCAAGAACGTGCTCCTTTTAAATCTTGCTGAAGTCATTGTGTAAAATCTTGCTTTTTGCAAAATTTACGAATTACGATTTTAGATTGAAAAAATCGTAAATCTGGAATCGTAAATCTAAAATCCAGACTTGGGGTTTAGTCGTATTTGTACGGACTGTGTGTGCGCATCCAAGCCCTCAGCCTCTGAAATTTCTGCGACATCTTTATAAGCTTCCTTAAGAGCCGACCTTGAATAAGTTATTACGCTCGACCTCTTCAGAAAATCATTTGCCGATAATCCCGACGAAAAACGCGCTGTCCCGCTTGTTGGAAGCACATGGGATGGCCCTGCGATATAATCACCCAATGCGACAGGTGTGTATGCGCCCAAAAAAATTGCACCGGCATGTTTGATGCCTGATAGAACAGTCCTGGGATTTTGCGTCATAATCTGCAAATGTTCAGGAGCTAGTGCATTGGCAATTTCAACGCATTCGTCAATGTTTTTTGTCAGGATAATGACGCCGAATTTATCAAGGCACTTTTTGGTATCTTCATGCCGTTTGAGTTTGGAAATTTGTTGTTTTAACTCTGTTTCCACCTGTTTCACCAATGATTCCGAGAAAGTGATCAGTATTGAGATACCGGGTGTGTGCTCTGCTTGTGACAACAGGTCAGAAGCCACAAACGAAGGATTTGCTCGATCATCCGCTATAATCAATACCTCACTGGGCCCTGCCAGCATATCGATGCCAGCATATCCAAATATCTCTTTTTTTGCAAGGGTAACAAAAATGTTTCCCGGTCCTACGATCTTATCGACCTTAGGAATGGTTTCCGTGCCAAACGCAAGGGCAGCAACAGCCTGGGCGCCTCCTACCTTGTATATTTCGTTCACACCCGCTTCCCTTGCCGCTACCAGTCTTTCTGGTGGAATAGTTCCATCCTTGGCGGGAGGTGTGGTCATTATAATCCTATCTACACCTGCTACCTTTGCCGGGACAGTATTCATCAATACGGTGGATGGATATGATGCTGCGCCGCCAGGAACGTACACCCCCACACTTTCTATAGGAGAATATAAGGTATCGAGTACAATGCCGTTTGCCTTTAAGGGACCGACGTTCCGGATTTTTATGTGTTTCTGATACGCCCTTATATTACTGATAGCCTGTTGAATGGACTTTACAAATTGGAGGGAAATCTTTCTGTAAGAATCCTCAATTTCTAGGTCTTTTACTCTGAATTCATCAGGCGAAAGAGAAACCTTGTCAAAACATTTACTATACTTTACGACGGCCTTATCACCCAGTTTCCGCACGTCATTGATGATCTTGAGTACCGTCGTCCTCTGATTCGTTGCCAGGCCATCCAGGAGGCTTAGTTGTTGTTTGAGTTTTACAATTTCCCTGCCTATGTTACATTCCCATGCCCTGAGAATCCTCATCTTTTTCTGTTCTC
>DBJWYX010000186.1:0-5117 GCA_052360825.1 Candidatus Wunengus sp. YC64 | reverse complement strand
ATATATGACATAGACGCCACGCTCTTCTATGAGGCGCGAACGGCACAGATGCTCGTTGAAGATGGAATGGATTTGCCAAAATTATCTAAAAGACATGAAATAGCCTGTCATTCTTTGAAGCACGAGGATTTCTTAGGGAAGGTGGCCGGCATACCTATGGAGGAAAAATCCATCGAGGAGTCTATTGATAAGGCAAAGGAAATCCTTGTAAAACTTTTTGGGCGAGAAATTAAGGGATTTCGGGCTCCTTATACAAGAATCAACCGCACCGTGGTAAAAGTTTTAGAACGGTTAGGATTTCAATATGATTCATCTGAAACGGCGATTCTTGGTACTGAATGGACAGGTAAACCTTATCCGCTAGAGGCGTTTGATTCGAGTCTCATGGAACTGGCATTGCCTTCCTTTCACGATGCGAAGGGTAAGAAAATGTCATCCTATTTATGGGCTATTTTCGAAGGCCGAAGGATTTTTAGCGAATATATTGATGCGGTTGTACAGGCGAGAGAGGTAGCCAAAGGCGGACTTTTTACTTTTTCAATTCATCCCTGGCATTTGTATGTAGATTGTCAGGGAAACCAATTTGGCAAGGATCGGGTAAGAGAAAATGCAGAGAATTTAGAATCCATATTTTCTCAACTTAAACAAATGCAGGGAATTCGAATACTTCGGCAAGATAAATATATGGAAGCTTGGCTTGAGAAAGAAGATTCAAACTAAATTACACACCCACTTCGCATACTTCTCTTTTGGGAAGATTAGTAGTGGCCTTCCGTCCGCGTAACATCTCCAGGAAACCTTCTATCCTTGTGGAAAACTGCCCTGGCATGTAATTGTGATCGTCGACGCAATCTCCATCGAGGCTCAGGAGTGGATATCCAATTTTATTTAATTCCTTTTTCAGTGTAGGTACTGCGGCATTATTTCTTCTGCAACCCCATGAGGAGAATACAATCACAGCGTCTACCTTGTATTCCCTGGCAAGCATCTTGGTAACCTCAATGCGCCGCTCAAGCGGGCCGTTATAATGGCTGGTGATAAGTTTCTTTGCCAGGCTCTCGTAAGGTTTCTGTGGATCAAGTTTATCCCAGTAAACGTAATTTGTTTCTTCAAAGACAATCTTTACCCCTTGCTCTTTTTCTAATTTCTCCAAAAAATCTATCTTGAAATAGGGTTTCAGTTCCAGCCAGAGAATTTTGATCAGGTCTTTTGGAGGTGTTTTATTCGCTTTCTTATTTTCTTCAATCTTCTCGCGCAATTCAGCAGCAAGGCTGGAGAAAAACTCCACCGACAATTTCGAGCCGATTAATAAATATGCCGGAAACATAAATCCCAGGGCTTTGCTGCCTGAAAGGGGGCAATACGGGTCTTTTCTTGATTCATTAACTTCCAGTATTTTTTCTCGTGTCTGATTCGAGTACTCAATTGCCTGTTCAAACGATTCCTTCTCCATCTTCCTCCCCGTCACTTCCTCCAGCCGTTTCGTGAAATCTTCGAGCTGTTTTGCCAGGTAACTGACAGAGTAATCATCTGCCTCGTACGGAACGTCAATGACAATGGTTTCTTTCCCCGTAACGGTTTCGCATATCTTCGTCGTCTTTGTATTGTTATCACATAATGTCGTGGTAGCTGCCTGAAGGATATTTCGGGGAAATAAGTTTCTGAATGCATGACCAATTGCCGAGCGGTGAAAAGAGCAGATATCTGTGGGGACACCGTATGATTCTGCTTCCAGGAGTCCCTTTGAACTTTGACCTAATCCTGCAAAGAGCGCCGCTCCGATTTCGAGACAAAAAGGATAGAGTCCCATCGCAAACAGGATTTCCGAGGGAACAAACATTGTCGTCCAAATAGTTCTCTTGGGGTTGGCATAGACGTTGTACAAATGCCTTACGCCTACACGCTCCTGCACACGCAGGGAAACCAATTCCTTCTTTTTATTTCCACGGCAGAAGAAATGGTATATCCTCATAAACCGCAAAAGTTCTCTAAATAAAATCGGGGAAATACGACGCAGGAATGGTTCTGCCCATTCCTTACATTTTCGAATGGATATCATGGTGTATTTATTTTTTATTTGAAGTACCGGTTAGTTGTTCGAGAAAGGCCTCGACCCTTGTCTTGATTTGCCCTTCGCTACTCACAGTGTAATCGCAATTCAGATGAAGAAGCGGAATCTTTTTCTCATGGAACGTCTTTTTAATCACAGGGTAATCCAGGAGATTGTGGTCACAAAATTTTAAGGTATGATAAATCGCGCCATGAATCGACTTTTCCTGCATAATCGACAGTACATTGTTCACCCTCTCGATGATATTAACCATTCGTGAGCAAGGCGCTCGTTTAATGTACCTTCTGGCAATTGACAGAATGGGATCATTACTGATACTAATCTGGGCATCAAAGGATCGACTACCATTACACAAGTCTTCAGCAACAACCTTGGCGCCCGCATCTTCAACGACCTTCATAATCCTCTCGTTTTCCATGATGCTGCCCCAGACGAACAGCCGGGGTATATCCCGTGTGTCACGGATGTCCTCTTTTTGTTTCATGACGTGGCTTAAGTATTCATAGAATTTTTCAGGAAGGACATTTACGCCCTTCTTTAACAGGGAAAATATCTCATATCCGGATTGTCCAATATACCCGCTCCAGTATTTTTGTAAGAATAATTGTACTTTTTCCCGAACTGCATTATATTTGGAAATACTGTGATTGATATCATCGTGGTGAATCTTTAAGGTAAAATACGATTCCAGTTTTTCTTTGAATTTTTTTAACAAGTTTGCGTAATAGTAAACTGCAGCATCGTCAGTGTTTTTTGGAATATCCAGGATGTAGTTAAATGTTTTTTTGCCTTCGTCCAATCTAATCCATGCGTCATAGAGCCTGCGCATCCCGTCACACGAGTTGACAAAGACCATCCCTTTAAAGTCTTCCAGGTTACCCGTGATTTTCTGATCGACAACGGCCTTGATATAAGGACAGATATTGCCGCAAAGCACTTCATTGGCAGAGCACGATTCTTTATCAGACCCATTTATTCTGACCGGGTGAAATCCGGCGGCGCGAATAAGCTCTACCGGGGTATACGAACAAAAATAACCGATTTTAGGCAAGGTATTCTCTTCGACCGAAAACTCGGCAATGGACGCCCCGGTGGATGAATTTCCAGAAACAGATACAGAGTGTTGAATCTTTGCCAGAACCTTTTCTAAGGCGATTAATGCCGCTCCGAGCGCTCCGTTGATTTGCGGTTCTTCCGAAATCCAGATTTTACACCCAAGATTCTTCTCCAGCTCCGTTACGACACCGATATTCTTTGCAACACCACCTGTCATGACAATCTCTTCTTCCAGCCCAATCCTCTTTACCTGCGCGGTGATGCGTTTGGCAATCGAGAGATGTAATCCCTTGCAAATGTCTGCTGTTTTGTGATCTGCGCCAATAAGGGATACCACCTCGGACTCGGCAAAAACCGTGCAAAGACTACTGACGGAAACGTTATTCTTCCCGTTCAGAGAAACCGGTCCCATTTCTTCCAGGTCTATCTCCAGAGTCCTTGCCATAACTTCCAGGAATCGGCCTGTTCCGGCAGCGCACTTGTCGTTCATCACAAAGTCGAGGACGTTTCCATTTGCATCGACCTTAATAACCTTGCTGTCCTGTCCGCCAATATCGATAATTGTCCTGGATTTGGGAAAAAAGTAATTCGCCCCCTTGGCATGACAAGTGATTTCTGTTACGACCTCATTGGCAAATGGCACCTTAATACGCCCATAGCCGGTAGCAACAATATAATCAATATCCTTTTCTGTTAGTTTATGTTCTGTAAGTATCTGATGGAAAGTTTTATCCGCCGCTTTTTTACTGCTGGCGCCGGTTGGTATGATTATAGAGGAAAGGATTTCTTTCTTTTCGTTTAACAAAATCCCGTTCGTTGACATGGAACCAATATCGATTCCTATAGTATACATTCTATAAAATCTCCTTAATTATATGATGAAATATAATCGTTATTCAGTCTCTGGTTTAGGCGGTATCATGCTCATCCAGATATTAAACACAAACAAGCCAACGGAAATCACCTGCAAACTTGCAAAGATTTCTGCAACTGGATGGATAGGACGAAAACATACTAACCCTACGAGACCAATGTTTGCAATATAGAATTGAAGATTGCCCAGCTTGGGGTAGGCCAGTGGTGTTCCGGAAAATCTGGGCAAGATATGGTAACCGACCCCAAAAATCATCATCGACATCCATCCTAAAAGGTTTAAGTGGACGTGGGTAAAGAGTAGTTGGGCCGGGTAGCTTTTCATCGAAATCATTATCGTGCCGAGTATGGCTGCAATGAAGAAATACACCAGACTGGCACGCACAAAATTTTTAGAAAGCGGATTCATGCAATAAAAACTCCTTTTATGACACTAATTAGCTTAAAAATGTTCCAACAAAATTACACTCGTACAAAAAAACAATTAAAAAGTAAGGATATATTAAAATTATAGATTGTCAAATGAAAAATTGCCGTGATAGAATAGTTACAGTACCATTGTATTGTATACTATTATTAAACAAATCACCTGGAGTTATCCATGTTTTGGAAACAAGGCAATAAAACAGTTTATAAGAAATCCAATAGCATAAAGGACGCCCTATTTCAGCCTAATAATGCAGCAACACACTACACAAAAAAGCTCTTAACTTCGACTGATGCTTCAGAAAGACAGGTTCTGGGACAAGTGTTGTTAGATGAGATGGCTCGATCTTTTTAAATTCCTGTACCACAACTCACGGTAAATGACAAACGGCAGAACCATTCCCTGAAAGATGGCAAGCTGAAGTGAAAGGTCTATGGAACGTACAAGGCGGGAAATATTGTCATCAGTAATAAGACCGCAATACGGGAGGCAATCATAGCCCCGAAGACATTCTGGATACTCTCATTCATGAGTTTATGCATCATTACGATTACGAAGTGCTTAAATTCCCAGCGAGTTTACATACAGCAGGTTTTTATTACCGGCTGGGAGACGTGACGAAAAAGCTAATTGGACAAGAAACTATCTCAAATTATGGAAAGGATTGAAACAGATTTGATATTTTAAAAA
>DBJWYX010000185.1:3810-5122 GCA_052360825.1 Candidatus Wunengus sp. YC64 | reverse complement strand
AACCAGCAATACTTTCCAATAATAATGCAGCATCATAAGCATTTTTTCCCATTGTGCCTATCTTATCCAGAGAATTCCCATAATCAATCAGCCCATACCTTGATACCCTTCCGTAAGTTGGTGTCAGCCCAAAAACGCCGCAAAAACTGGCAGGCGCGGCTATCGAGCCCCCTGTTGATTCTCCCAAAGCAATATGGGGAAAAGAGGCTTTTTGCGTTATGCCGGCTGCTCCTCCCGAACTGCCTCCGCATGCCCTTGTTTTGTCAAAGGGATTTTTAGGAACTGCAAAACCCAAGCCCACATTCACCGAAAAAGAGCCAAAGCCGAACTCATCCTGCGCGGTCTTCCCTATTATTATAGCGCCTTGCTCAACCGCTCTTTTAATGGCCGTAGCATCAAACAATGGCTTGTAGCCCTTAAGAATCCTGCTTCCGGCAGTGCTCTCAACACCTTTGACACATATTGCATCTTTCGCACTTACAGCAACTCCCAATAATTTTTTATTTTTTAGATTTTTATTACTTTGTTTTAACTGTTTTTTTATCTCATTGGCCTGCTCTATTGCCAAATCTTCAGAAATAACATTAAAATAATTATACTCCTTGTTGATTTTTTTGCATTCATCAATAATCTTATGGGTATGCTCGACTATGTCTATCTCATTGTTTTTTACTTTTTCAACAAATTCTTTAATCATTTTTCTCCTTCAATTGCATTGAAATTTATGGGTTGGCTAACAATAAAAAACATAGCCAAAAAACAAAAACCTGAAGCTGCTTGTGCATTTTAGTTGGTTGTTACCTTATTCATTAGGTCTCCTGCCCTTAGCTGCTCAACAACATCCATCCCTTCAATCACTTTGCCGAAAACTGCATAATTCCCATCAAGGAAATGCGCATCCTCTAAAGTGATGTAGAATTGGGATGAAGCGCTATTTGGATCTTGAGCCCTCGCCATGGCAACCGCGCCTTTAACGTGCGTTAAGTCCTGGCTTACCTCCAAAGGTATATTTTTCCCGCTTCCACCGGTGCCATCTCCATTTGGGTCCCCTCCTTGTATCACAAATCTAGGCTCATACCTGTGGAAAGTCAAACCGTCATAAAATCCCGAGCTTGCAAGCTCAATGAAGTTTTTTGCTGTAATAGGAGCCTTATCTTCATAAAGCTCAAACTTTATTGTTCCTTTGTCTGTTTCTATTGTAGCTATCTTATTTGCCATTTTTCCTCCGTCCTGGGCTGCAGCAGATTCCCGATTGATATTATTCCCTACGCATCCTGCAATCAACAACAAAAACATGACAGAGATTATTGCC
>DBJWYX010000185.1:0-3710 GCA_052360825.1 Candidatus Wunengus sp. YC64 | reverse complement strand
ATTATTCCCTACGCATCCTGCAATCAACAACAAAAACATGACAGAGATTATTGCCCAAATTTTTATTATGCTGGAGACGAGGCTAAAACCATCTGCTTTAGCTTTTGGATATGCCTTGTCTCGGCATGCACAAAAATCTTCCGTATTTTTGGCACACAGGAAATTTTCAATTTCCAAGTGTCCTAAAAATCCGCGGATTTTTATGATTTTCACCTTAAACAGCCCTCGGCCCCTTAAAATAGCCGTCCTTCTTATGCTCTGTAAGGCTCAAAGCCTCTTTTTGAGCAAGGCATTTCTCTTCTTTGTCTTCCCTCAGCATATTCTTTAATTCAACCGGCTGCAGGCTGATATCAGTATATTTAGTATCAACCTCATCAAGCTTTGAGAAAGAGTCCAGGATTTCCTTCAGCTCTTTGACAAACTGCTCTTTCTCCTGTTCAGAAAGCTTTAATCTTGCAACTTCCGCAACGTGCTCTATCAGCTCTTTATTTATGTTAACTTTCATAGCAAAGAGATTTGGAAGTATGTTTAAAAAGTTTGTGTTGGGAATCTCTGAAATTTTGGCTGTTTTTATTCAACCGTAACAGGTTTGCTTGAATAGGATACAGTAAAATTAAGTGTGTTATGATCAATATTTGTGAGTTAAGGAATGATACTTTGTCGCTTAATCTTACCTCACCTTTAAATAGTAATATTTATAAGGGTAAGCTATGCAAGATGAGTAATGAATAAAGTATCCCTGTGGCTTATCCTTCTTGCCGCACTGTCCGGAATAGCATATGCAGAGGGAAGACAAAAAAGAATGAAACAAACTAAAAAATTATACTGGGGGATATTAATCCTCTTTTTTATTTACCCGTCGATTTCCTTCGGAGCCAACATAACGGACGGACTAGTTGGTTATTGGCAGTTTAAAAACTCTTTAGTAAATACCCAGAGCGGAGAGCAAGGATCTTTGATGAATGGAGCTAATTTTTCCTCCGGCAAATTAGGCCAAGGATTAAACTTTGACGGGGTAGATGATTATTTTCAACCCGCTTCAAATAGCGCCTTGAATAACTTAAATTCTATAACAATAACAGCTTGGATAAACGAACGAAGCATGGGCGGAAATGGCTTGGCTCGGGGAAGAATTATTGAAAAAGGAAATGGCGCTGTTAGGCGTTTTGTGCTTTTGGCAGGCGACGAAGATAACTTACAGTTTAATGCGGGATATGGCGCGACTACAGCGGCCACTTTCAAAACACCGTCAAATTCGCTTTCAAAAAATGCTTGGCATTATGTGGCCGTTACTTATACTTTCGGCGATCCGGCAAACATACCGAACATATATATTGATGGGGTCAAACAACAAACGATTCCTAATGATATTTCCTCCGGGAGCCCAGTCGCGGACGATGATGCTATTTTCATTGGCGGCGGCAGACGTTCGTGGGATGGCTTGATTGATGAGGTGCGCATATATAATCGCATCTTAACCTCGAGTGAAATAAATACGGTGTATGCGTATGAAAATCCTCCAAATATCGTCGTCATAATGAGCGACGACCAGGAAGCAAGCTCGCTCGGCATTATGGGAAACGTAAAGAGATTTCTCTCAGACCAGGGGGTGCGCTTCATAAATAGTTTCGTTAACTACCCACTCTGCTGTCCATCGCGCGCTTCATTTTTAACCGGGCAAGCGGCGCACAATACAGGCATTGTGGGAAATTCACCGGGTGAAGGCGGAGGATACGAGCCCTTTATGCGGCAGGAGGGAAACACGCTGCCGGTTTGGCTGCAAGGAGCGGGATACCACACGGCAGTTATTGGTAAATACCTCAATAGCTATGGCGACGGCGTTACCTCTTCCACAACGCATATTCCTCCGGGATGGGATACAGTAAACCTTCTGCCTGATTCTTTGGGAACATACTATTACTACAACTACTCTGTCAACATAAACGGCGCACTTGAGTCACACGGCGCAAGTTCGGCTGATTATCAGACGGACGTGCTCGCCCAAAAGGCGGTCGATTATATTAAAAGTAGGCAAAGTTCTGCGCAGCCATTCTTCTTATGGCTGACACCCATGGCTCCGCACGATTCTTTAGCGCAAAACGATGAAGATCCTTTTTCTTTAAATGCGGCGACGCCTCCTCTTCGTTACCTTGGTTCATATGACAACATATCGATTCCTATGCCGCCAAATTTCAATGAAGCAGACGTTTCCGATAAGCCGTTATTTGTACGAAATCGTCCGCTTTTCGACGCTCCGGCGACCGCCATGACAATCAATAATTGGCGAAGAAAACAGGAAACAATACTCGGTGTAGATGACATGGTTGCGCGCGTTGTCTCTGAACTGCAAAATACTGGAAAACTCGACAACACATTCATTGTTTACACTTCGGACAACGGTTGGGCAAACGGCCAACATCGACGCGTAACGGGAAAACGCAATGTCTACGAAGAAATAATCCAGGTGCCGTTAGTTATGCGTGGTCCCGGCATTCCGGCGGGGCAAACACGCACCCAGCTTGTCGACAATCTTGACCTCGTCGCCACCATTGAAGATCTTGCGCATGCGGCGCCTGGGCGTACACCCGATGGAAGTTCGCTACTGCCAATCATTAGTAACCAAAATACTCCATGGCGCACCGGTCTTCTTATTGAAGGAACCGATGGCAACAACCCATGGCAGACGTTTATCAACGGTAAGGAATATTGGCCCGGGACGCTTGGTCGGTTTTTTGCGATACGTACACCGAACTATCTCTATGCTGAACATACCACTCCCGATATAGGTTTTGAGCGCGAATTTTACGATCTTTCGAAAGACCCATATCAACTCGAGAGTAAGCCAAATGACCCTGTCTACGCAAGTGTTGTCAACGGACTTCAGTCTATACTTTCTAATCTTAAATCTTGTGTCGGAGCGAGTTGTTTTGTTACTTCCCCAGAGCCAATTCTAACTATCACACCACCTCCAGCTCCGGCTCCAACCCCAACCCCCAGCGTAAGCCCAAGAAGCTCCGGTGACGGGGGCAGTGGAGGCGGAGGAACCGTCCTCGCAGACAAATCCACCTCTTCGACAATCGTGATTACCCGTATCAATAAGAATGAGGATAAAAATATCAATGTCAATAGTGAAGCAATTGCACTCACCTCAATCTCCCTCAAACCAACACGAGCATTGTCCAATGTTGAACTTAGTGTCATAAAATTACAGTCGAGACCGGCAGCCATCTCCCTGGCGCCTGCCCCCCGCGTGTTCCAGTATCTTGACATCGCCGCAAATAATGTCCTTGACTCAAGCATTTCCCTCTCGTTTTGCGTCCCCCTTTCATGGGTGCAGCAGAACGCCGTAGATATCTCCACTATAGCCCTCTACCGCTTTACCGATGGAGCATGGCAAAAGCTTCCCACAATTATGGTCTCAAAGGATGGGCAGAATCTCTACTTTGCCGCGCAAACCCCTGGATTCAGCCTCTTTGCCATAGGAGGGCAACCGCAGCCAGGCCAGACTTCACAGACCCTGCCTTCAGATACCCCCCAAAGGAAAGCCCCCTTATCCCGCCTTTGGAGGATTCCACTACAACTGATCAAACATTTGTTGAGGGGGTAAGGAAAAACCTCTACTTTCTGAACAAAATGTTCCCCTTCCTTTTGCCGGTGATCTCCATCTCCGTCGTTATTATAGTTATTGTTATGAGAAGGAGATATATGCC
>DBJWYX010000184.1:0-5142 GCA_052360825.1 Candidatus Wunengus sp. YC64 | reverse complement strand
AGGAACGAGTATTGTTCGCTGGTCATCACAAATACCGTCTCTACTTCTTTATTCAGGGCCCGGTTTGTCAACGCCCTTTGAAACTCATATTCAAAATCAGACGCCGTCCGTATACCGCGCAATATAATATTTGTCTGCTGTTTTTTGAGATAGTCCACCAGCATACCGTCAAAACAATCCACCTTAACATTCTGTAATTCTTTAACGTGATCTCTGATCATTTCCATGCGTTCTTTTACGGAAAACAGGGTCTCTTTCAATGGATTGCGTCCGACCGAAACGATTAAAGTATCGAATATAATACTGCCCCTTTTGATTACATCAAGGTGTCCATTCGTAACGGGGTCAAAAGTGCCGGGATAAACAGCTTTTTTCATTTTCTATTTAGTTATGTTTTAAAACCAAAACCGCCTGGGAGTCGTTCTCTGCAAACCTCTCGGCGTTATATCGAATCTATATGAATTATCGTTTCTTACCGGATCCAGATCGAGAGTAAGACTACCCACCCAGTCATGAAAATACCGGGATAATACAAGACTTGTTTTAAGATTTTTGGGTTTGGTTTCTATATTCCCATCTTCATCCTCAACTTTCGCCAGCGACTTCAAGTCATACTTTTCCCCTGCCGTTACGCTCCACTTTTCACTGATCCTGTAATCAGCCGCCAAGATAATTGTCGAACTGATGTCTCTAATAAAACGATGGCCAACAAAATATTGCCAATCGGGAGGATTGTAAATCTCAAAGCCTGAGCTGAGAACATCGAATTCGAAATCTTCCGTATTGAACTCATTCCGTTCAGAAACAAACGCAACGATATCGGTAAGCTGTGATCGGAAATCTAAATTCACAAAATCATCTTCCCGTATAATAATCCCATTTATACCGTCAGTATAAATACCGGCATTTGTGGGGAACATGTAATAATCCAGATTAAATGTGACAAAATCTATTGTTTTTTCAAAACCAGGGTCTCCTCGTTTTGTCTGCAACGTATTTTTTATACCTATCACCGCGACCTGGGATGAATCCAGCGCATCGATTGCGTCGTATTGGTACAACTCATTCGGGTCTTCCGTAACGACCGGGCTATAGGTATAACGCAACTCAGGAACAAAGACGTGTCGCAGGCGATTTATCTTAAACATTTCATTATAGACACTATATGTCCTCCAATGTGTCGAACTCCAGTCAAATCCCATAGAACCAATGAAGCGGCCTGTGGCTGGGCCATTTGCCTCATCCATGGTGCCAGAGGTATCGATACTTTCCGTATATCCGGTCACCCTGCCTTCTACAAATGGATTTATATTAAAAGCCCACGGCTTAAACGGCATACTCACACGATTCACCGTATCAACCCTGGTAACCGGCTGAGGTTCAACCGATTGGTCTGTCGAGGCTAAGGCAGCAAAAGAATCATTGGAATTATCAAGTCGGCTCAAGTCTGATTGGTCGAAAGTCCCGTTAAAATAAGTCGCTGAGGATTCCGAAGTGAATATAAGCCGGTTGTCCCAGATGGGTTCTCCAATGATTCGATACGTGGCTTCAGGCAGACGTTCGGAGTATCTTTTCTCTCTCAAGGAATCTACCATTGTATCAAACCCATTCAACTGTTCGTTAACCAAAAACGTTTCTGCTGTAGTGTCATGAGTTCGGTGTAAATACAATACCGTCTCGCGGTCTTTTTCTTCCTTAAATTGATGTTCGAAATATTCCCTCAGGAATCTGGGGTCGCTCAAATAAGAATATTCCATGTCCAAACGCCAATCGTAAGGCAACTCCTGCCGGTGTCTCCAGAGAATGGTACCCCGATCCCTATCTTCAATGGGAATGTGATTAATATCAAAATCGCCCTGATCGTTGATATAGTACGTATTAAGAGAGCCAAACACATCTTTCCCTTTATACTCGAAATCCAAGCCTGTACCCAATCCCCTTTCTTGTAAATAATCGAGATCCAGGGTAAGGTCACTCCAGTCTTTTTGTTTGCCGCCTGTAAGGGCGTATAAATCCCAATCAGTCCTGAGAAACGAGCCAAAACGCGAAGAGTTTCCAAATTCCCAGTCCTTCAGGAGTTTTTCCTTCTTTCGCACATCGAGGGACAGATAGGGTAAGTAAGCGACAGGATATTTATCAATATAAAATGTATTATGCGTAGAAGACACAATATTATGCTCGCCCCTCTGAACCAGCCTGATTTTTTTCCCTTTAAAACGGTAATGCGGATGTCCATAACCGCATGTGGTGATTACGCCATTCTTAATTTCGTATTGCCCTTTACTCACATGCTTTATCTCTTCCCCGCTAATATAGGCAGGCATTCCTTCCAAAAGAGGCGTCTTGCCTTTTTGTGTACGCCCTTTAGTTTCCGATGCATCAGTTATTTTATCTTTTTTCTGTCTCTGAATTTTTGTCTTTATCTGGCTGTTAATAAGAATGCCTTTATCTTCCTTTGCATTTTCAAATATCTTATCGGCAATTTGCACATCGTCTTTACGACGCATCGTCACATTCCCTTCTGCATACATCTCGCTAAAGGACTGCCCCAGGGGTGTCGAACCATTCCCGTCTTTTTTATCAAACCACAAAATGACACTATCTGCATCTATAGTCGCATCCACTTTTTTGATTTTCACATTTCCAATGGCTACAACCACCCGTTTATCGTCTTCTTCCCATGAATCAATATTATCCGCAATAATATCCACGATCTCCTCTTTGGAAGGAACTCCGGCACTTGGAACCCCTTTAGGTATCTCGGTGGATAAATATTCTTCTTTTTTCAGCGAACGGATTTCTTCACCCCGCAGAACAACATCCGTCTTTTGCGGCTCTTCAAAAGTTGCTATCGGCTGTATCTCAGGATTAACCATGATACCGGTCATCGTTTCAAATCTCAGATACACCTGTTCAAATTTTTCGTAGTTTTCATCTTGCAGGATGGTAACATTGCCTTCACAATACACCTCCACAGTCGCCTCTGTATATTGTGCAGCCTCTTCCTCATGAAACCAGCAAACAGTTGAATCTGCGGTAATCTGAAACGGGCCCTGCAATATCCTCGCATCCTTGTTGGCGACAAATACACGAATTCCATCTTTTTTCCACGTGCTGATGTGCTCTGCTGATAGGGAGAAAGGACGCTGTACAATATTCTTTACAGACAACAGTCCTTCTGCGTAACTGGATATGTTTACGATGAACAAAAAGACAGGAACAACCAGGAATCGTATTGTTTGTAAGAGAAAAGAATTCAAAATTACCGTCCCGTAAAGAAATTTTTTATGTGGCCGATTACGCAATTCTGCTCTTTTTGGGTTATCTCAGGGAAAATGGGCAGGGCTAAAGTCTCACGTGAAGCCTTCTCTGACTCCGGTAAATCACCTTCTTTATATCCCAAATACTCAAAACACTTTTGTAGGTGAAGGGGAACGGGATAATAAATGGCAGTTTCTATTCCCTGCTGCTTAAGGTATTGTATCAATTCGTCTCTCTGTGTTGTTGCAATCACGTACTGATGAAATATATGGGTATTATAGGATTCGATTTTCGGCAGTCGAATGGGCAACTCCCCAAGATGTTCACTATAATAAGAAGCAACCCATCTGCGGCTCTCCGACCAGTCATTTAGATATTTTAGCTTTACCGACAGGATAGCCGCCTGGATGGCATCCAGCCGGCCATTAATGCCGATGTGCGAATGATAATACTTCGGTTCAGACCCATGCACCCTTAGGATTTTAATAAGCTTTCCCAGTTCATCATCGTTGGTTGTAACAAGGCCCCCGTCACCATATCCGCCAAGATTTTTTGTGGGATAAAACGAAAAACAACCGACATTCCCCATAGTGCCGGCATTTTGCCCTTTATAAACCGCACCGATTGCCTGCGCAGCGTCTTCAATAACCATTAGTCTGTTGGCACGCGCAACCTCAAGGATGGCGTCCATATCAGCACACTGGCCATACAAATGAACGGGTAGAATCGCCTTTGTCTTTTTGTTTACCGCTGATGCAATCTTGCTTACATCGATATTGTAACTAGAAGGGTCTATATCCACAAATACAGGCACTGCACCCAAACGTGCAATCGAGCCTGCCGTTGCAAAGAAAGTGAAGGGTGTTGTAATTACCTCGTCACCGTTTTTAATACCGCATGCCATTAAGGCTAACAATATTGCGTCCGTGCCAGAAGATACCCCGATGGCGTGTTTTGCATAACAAAATTCTGCTATGCTGTGCTCAAATGATTCAACAAATGGACCCAGGACAAATGACTGGCTGGCAATTACCTCTAAAACGGCGCTATTTATTTCATCTTGAATACTTTCATACTGCCGCCTCAAATCCAAAGAAGTTATTTTCATTGATGAAATAATGGGTATTGTGTAACCAAGTATATTTTTATTCGTAAGTTTGCTATTCTATTACATTTGCATTCCACAGCGGCGACATTATAGTAAGGTATCGAGGCTTTGTCAATGAAAAAAGAGGTCAAAGCATCGTAACCCATGTTAAACATTAATCTTGATTTCGATTCGGGCTTTTATGTAGAATTTGAACCAACAACAAAATCGCCCCTATAGCTCAACTGAATAGAGCGTTGGCCTCCGAAGCCAAAGGTTGCAGGTTTGAATCCTGCTGGGGGCGCTTATATTATACTGCCTTATTGGGAGGTCATGACCGATTTGCGACCAACGTAAAAAAGCCCATCGATAAACATGCTATGAACGACTCAACACAACTTGTTGCCTTTACCCTTAACAACTGCAAATTTGCGCTACCGCTTTCCCAGGTTGAGAGGATTGTCAATGTCGTTGAAATTACACCTTTACCAAAAGCGCCTGAGGTCGTTATCGGCGTTGTAAATGTACGAGGGCGGATCATCCCCGTTGTTGATATTCGCAAACGGTTTCGCCTGCCGGAGAGAGAAATGAACCTGAACGATAAGTTTATTCTATCGCATACCTCAAAAAGGTCTGTCGGAATTATGGTTGACTCTGTCACCGGCGTTATTGAATGTCCGAAACAAGAAGTAATCATTCCGGAAAAGATACTGTCAGGCATCGGGTATGTTGAAGGTGTGGTGAAGCTCGAAGACGGCCTGACCCTTATTCACAACATCGACAGCTTTTTATCC
>DBJWYX010000183.1:2133-5145 GCA_052360825.1 Candidatus Wunengus sp. YC64 | reverse complement strand
TCTCATGGGGGTGGGAATGGAGTCACATCTTAAAAATTAAGTAATTGCTTCTTCAAATTTGTTATCTTATCATTCAAGTTTTTATTCCTAATCAGCTCAGCATTCATCTGGCTGTATCTCATGGTAATTTCCGCACCTGATTTTTATATGCTTTCTTCGTTAATCAGGGATTAAGGGCTAACATAATTGGACCCTGTTTTTCATCTAAAACTTGACGCCTTTTCAAATAATTTGTTATTCTTAATAAGAATTGCATGAGTTTTTGTTTTTGTGGATTAGTAATACTCTCTTGAATTACTACGAAAATGCTTTATGAGTAATTACATTGTTCTTGTCAAACAGGTTCCCGACGTAACTCAAATTACTGGCAATGCCTTTGATCCTGAGACCGGCACCCTCAAGCGTGGGGCTTTGCCGAGCGTTATCAACAAGCTTGATACAGACGCACTGGCGTTTGCCAGCAAGATGAGACAGGCTTCACCCGGAAAGATCGTCTGTCTCACCATGGGTCCTCCCATGGCCAAAGATATCTTAATATATTCTTTAAGCAGATGCGCCGACTCCGCTGTGCTTCTTACCGATAGGGCGCTAGGGGGAGCGGATACCCCAGCGACTGCTAATCCGTTGGCATATGCCATAAGACGGATAGTTAAAGACATATTCAATGGCAATAATGATTATGCGGTGATAGTAGGTATGCAATCGGTTGACGGTGACACCGCACAGGTTCCTCCACAGGTGGCCGAAGAATTACAAATATCTTGTATTGCTTATGCAACGGATGTCGAGTTTATTGATGATAAGTTTCGAATTAAGAAAATCGTCGCTGGCGGCAATCAGTGGGTAATTCCGAAAACACTCCCATGCGTGATAACGGTTGCTAATTGTGAATATCTGTTGTTTGCATCATTTCAGAGGTCGCGATGGGCCAACAAGTTTACAGTTATTAATTGGTCTGCCGAAGATATAAAACCCACTTTATTCGGTGCCAATGGCTCAAAGACACGTGTGATAAGGGTCTTCCCGCCACCAAAGAGCCCCAGGAAAAATAAACAAGTTAATAATTTTGTTGAGTTTGTTACCGAGTTGGTGACGGACTATAAAAAAGGCGGATTCCATAGTGTTTTTGAAGCGGGAGAGACAGATTATGTACTTCCATCAAAAAGAGCTGGTGATCCATTTAACCACGATTATGAATTTACTGATAAGGAAGTTAAATTATTCCAAAAGGTTGCACAAGCACTTTCCAAGCTGGGAGTAACCGACATACATCAGCTTAATGAAACTCTCGTTGATAGGATTCTAGAGCTTATTGAAGAGAAACCAACCAAACGAATGATCCTGGAAATGTTTGAAGGATACAAGATCACTCAACCGAGTTACACTGGCGATGTTTGGGTAATTGCGGAACATGATGGTGAAAAGCCAATTGATGTTACATCAGAACTCCTAGGTAAAGCCAATAGCCTGGCGCAATCGTTAAACGTAAAGGTTGGTGTTGTAATCGCGGGGCATAGATGCAAGCATATGTCGGATGGACTCGTTGCCGCCGGTGCCGATGATGTTCATATAATTGAAGATGAGCTCCTGAAGGAGTTCAGACCCGGACCGTATAGAAAAGTAATAGCTGAGGTGATAGAAAGACACGGTCCACAGATTGTTTTATTTGGCGCTACCCCTCTGGGAAGAGTTTTGGCACCCATTGTTGCTTATCGTCTTGGTTGTGGACTAACAGCCGATTGTACTGGATTAGACATCAGGGATAATACAAGACGAGGCGCTATCGCAATTTTGATGCAGACCCGTCCGGCGTTGGGTGGCAACGTAATGGCTACGATATGCACAATAAATTCACAAATACAAATGGCAACTGCCAGACCAGGAGTCATGAAAAAAATGAAACCCGACACTTCGAGAAAGGGAAATATTATCGAACATAGGATTGCCCTTTCAGAATTGGATATTGATTTTGATATTGTCCGCACAGAACTGAGTGGTGGAAGTGCAAAACTTACTACCGCTGATGTAATTGTATCGGGAGGTAAGGGTCTGAGGAATCGGGATACTTATAATAAACTGGTAAGTGATTTATCTTTAGCGCTGCAGGAAAAACTTCATTGTCAGGTTGAGCGTGGGGCATCCAGGGCAGCCGTGGAGCATGGATTTATTAACCGTATCCATCAGGTCGGGCAGACGGGAACTGCTGTTAGTCCCAAGTTGTACATCGCCCTTGGAATTTCAGGCGCTATCCAGCACTTAATTGGTATCGAAAATGCAGGAATAATTGTTGCCATCAATTCCGACCCGCAAGCACCCATATTTAAGCACTCAGATTACTACATAATTGGAAATGCAGAAGAGATAGTACCCAAAATCATTGAGGCTTTGAGACATTAACAATTGGTGATAGGCGGATATCAATCCGTAATCGTCAATCTTTGATAATTGATTATTAATTATGGTGATAAAAGAAAAAGATTATACACGCGTTTCAATCCTGGTTGTTGGTGCTGGACCCGGTGGTCTGGCGGCTGCAATTGCAGCCAAAAGTGCTCATAAGGATGCAGATGTCGTGGTCCTGGAAAAAGGAGATACCCTCGGTAATAATAATCTATCCGGTGCAGTTCTGGAAACAGCCTCATTAAAGCGCTTATTTGACGAAGCCAGCCCTGATTGGCTTTGCATGGAAGGGGCTGATCATATAATGGGAAGGGAGGTAAAAGATGATGATGTGTGCTTCCTGCTGGGAAAAAAGTTTGCCATCAACATCTCACCTCTCATCAAGCTGGGCAAGAAATTGGGATTATCATTTGGTGAGATGGATAACAGTGGTGATCATATTGTTTCAATATGCAAGTTGACGAGATTCCTTGGTAAAATTGCTCTTTCGCTGGGTATTGAAGTTTATACGGGTTTTGGTGTGAAAGAAATCTTATATGATCAGACACGGAAAGAAGTTTACGGAGTTAAACTTGTTGATCAGGGTCTTGACAAAGAAGGACGACCACAACC
>DBJWYX010000183.1:0-2123 GCA_052360825.1 Candidatus Wunengus sp. YC64 | reverse complement strand
ATTACGTTGAGGGAGAGGCGATTACCGCAGATATTATCATTCTTGCCGAAGGAACGGATGGTCTTGTTACGGAGGATTTGGTTGCAAAGACTGGCCTAAAACGCCAGATTAATCAGGTATTCTCGGTCGGTGTTAAAGAAGTCATCCGAGTTAGTAAAGAGCGTTACGAGTTGTTCGGTAACAACCGGGTGGTTCATACGCTCGGTTATCCGTTGTGGTTTCCCATATTTGGCCCAGAAATCTTTGGCGGCGGATTTGCGTATAGTTATGGTGATAACCAGATTGCGGTTGGCATTATTGCCGGGGCTGACTGGAAGTATTGTAATTTTAATCCGCAAAAAGCCCTTGAAGATTTCAAACATCATGCGTTTATACAACAGTTCATTGAAGGCGGAGAAATAATAGAGGCCGGTGCAAAGATGATCCCTGAAGGTGGCTATTATGCGATGCCTCGTTATCTACAATTAAGCACCAATGGCAAGACAACTAGTACCATCGGCTACAAGAATGTGATAATAGTTGGCGACAGCGCTGGTTTTGTAAATATGCACAAGATCAAGGGACTTCACAATGCAATTGAGTCCGGATCACTTGCAGGAAAGGCATCAATCCAGTGTCTCAGTAATCCTAACAAGGCTGCCGAGGTTTATTCTGATATGTTAGAGCGCAATTCAGTACTGGCAGAAATGAAGTCAGCCAGAAATTTTCGTGCAATGATCGCAAAATTTGGTTCAACACTAGGTTTTCCGCTCTCGATTGTTGGCAAGTACTTACCTCGGTTTAGCATGGAAAGAGACTTTAAGGCCATGACCTCAGCCAAGTTCAAATATGATATTCCAGGCAAGTTTGACAAAGCGACTTTCGTCGCATTAGCGGGTACGAAGCACAGGGAAGACCAACCTTCGCATCTCAGTATTTTAGATCAGAATATTTGTATCAATAAGTGCGACCCTCTTTTTGATCGGGCGTGCATTACATTTTGCCCTGCTGGTGTCTATGAGCAAATAGGGAATAATACCCTTCCGGCAAATCCCTCAAATTGTATTCACTGCAAGACCTGCCAGAGAAAGTGTCCGTTTGACAATATCAGGTGGACTGTACCCGAAGGGGGAGGCGGTCCCAGATACAAGCAGATGTAATTCATTTGAACAATAAAGGCGAAGGCCTACCAAAAGGACACTCGCTAAATCCGAAGCACAAAACTCGAAATAATTTCAAAATTACAAATTCAAATGTTCCAAAGCTCGTTTTCCATTAAGCAATTATAAAATCAAAAATAAAAGGTAATTGAGCACTATAGTATTACCCTGTAAAATTTTCTTTTTCCGGAAAGCTTTTTTACACTTCCCTATGTTCCCACTACGAAGGGGGAAAAAGAAGGGGGTCGTTTGGTTACCGCTATGCAGCGTTAGTCTCTCTTAGAGAAATAGCTTTATCAATTGTTACCGTGAGGTAATTTGCTGCTTCATCCGCATTACACCGATTTCCAAGTTAGACTTCTTTCCTGCGTTTTTATTTTGGTGAAATTGCTTTGCATAATCCATTCTACATAATTTATCATAGTGAGCATAACCTTGGTAAAGGGGATTAATGCCGAATCCACTCCTTATGATAAATTTTATTAGGTCTTATATAACTATAAGCATATGTAATGAGAATTTCTGATTTCCCGTACAATCATTATAGAAAGGGACACAACTTATGAACTATTTGGATGCATTAGTACTTGCCATTATTGAAGGAATCACTGAGTTTTTACCCGTTTCATCTACCGGCCATATGGTAATTGCTTCTACGTTTATGGGAATTAGTGAAAATGCCCTGACAAAGAATTTCGAGATCGTTATACAGTTAGGCGCTATTTTATCGGTGATAGTGCTTTACTGGCGCAAATTCTTTTCCTCTTTCAAGTTTTATCTGAAATTAGCCTTTGCGTTCCTGCCGGCTGCCGTTGTAGGCGCTTTATTGGGCGATTACATTGATATTTTATTAGAGAGTATATGGGTAGTGATTGCTACGCTTTTTCTTGGCGGAATTGTTCTGATTTTTGTAGACAAATGGTTTAAATATGCCGAAGGGACGGAAGAACAGGAAATATCATGGTTCCAGGGTTTCAAAATCGG
>DBJWYX010000182.1:2395-5182 GCA_052360825.1 Candidatus Wunengus sp. YC64 | reverse complement strand
CCTTTTTTTGGCTTCTGCATATTCTAAGCCCAGTTTCTGCATAACAATGGCAACTTTTGCATTACCATAGGCATCTGTTAACAATTTTTTGGCGTCTTCCCGACTGACGCCCGTAACAGCCGTAATAATGCGTTCGGCACGGTCAGTTAGCTTTACATTCATAGCCTTCAGGTCTACCATAAGGTTCTCGTAGACCTTGCCTAACTTGATCATCGTTGCTGTTGACAGCATGTTCAGGATGAGCTTGGTGGCTGTACCGGCCTTCATGCGGGTCGAGCCTGTTATGACTTCAGGTCCTACAATTGGTCTGATGATAACGTCTACTTCAAAATTTGGCGTGGTTTCCAGGTTGCAGCATAGAAAGACGGTCTTTGCATTACGTTTCTTCGCTTCGAACAAAGCGCCCATGACGTACGGAGTTGTGCCACCCGTGGTGATACCGACAACCACGTCACGGTGGGTTACTTCTTTTTGTTGGATATCTTTTGCGCCATTTTCCGGTAAGTCCTCGGCTCCTTCGATTGATTGAAATACGGCCCTCTCACCGCCTGCAATGATTCCAATGACCATATTGGGGTCGGTGCTGAAAGTAGGTGGGCATTCTGATGCGTCCAATATTCCCAATCTTCCGCTGGTTCCAGCGCCAACATAAATGAGACGCCCGCCCTCTTTGGAAATAGCGTCAACGATTAAGTCAACTGCCTTTCCGATATTTTGTCGTTCTTTGTGCACCGCAGAAAAGACCCTTGCATCCTCAGCATTGATGGTGTCGATAATTTCCAGGGTGGTTTTGCTGTCAATGGTAATGGTGCGTGGATTGCGTTGTTCGGTGAGTAGTTTGGAACGATCTTTTATTTCCATGTTGATGCGTATATTAGCAATGTCACCAGATATTGTCAAAGAATATTTACAAAATGAGCCGTACTTGTTATAAATGTTATATATTATGAAGCTGGAAAACAAACTCAAAAATCTTTCTACCTCACCTGGTGTTTATCTCATGAAGGATGCCAAACACAGAGTAATCTATGTGGGTAAGGCCAAGAACCTGAAAAATCGGGTAAGGAGCTATTTTCAGAAAAGCACGGACGACAGGCTCTACACGGAATATCTGGTGCGCCGCGTTGCCGACATTGACTTTGTGCTTACTGAGACTGAGAAGGAAGCCCTTATCCTTGAAAACAACCTCATCAAGCAATTTAAACCAAAATTTAACATCAACCTCCGCGACGATAAGACCTTTATAAGCATCAAACTGGAGGTCAACAAAAAATTCCCGTATCCAAAGGTAGTGCGGCAGATCGAGGATGATGGTGCGATGTATTTCGGCCCTTATGCCTCTTCAAGGGCGGTGCGGGAGACGTTGCGATACATTAACGACACAATTCCCATACGCAAATGTCCGGATAACGTATTTAAAAATAGGGTAAAACCCTGTCTCTATTACCAGATTCATAAGTGCCTGGGGCCGTGTTGTGACCTGGTGGATGAAGTTACTTATCAGGGACTGATAGATCAGGTGGTCTTGATTTTAAAAGGCAAACAGGAAGACCTTATCGGTATTTTGAAACAGCAAATGTATGAGGAATCCAGGGCGATGCGGTATGAAAAGGCGGCAAAGATACGAGACCGTATCCGGGCTATTGAAGAAACAGTCGAAAAACAGAGGATTCATTCAATGACATTTGTAGACCGCGATGTCTTCGGTTATTATATGTCGGGGAATGAGGTGTATATTGAGGCTATGTTCGTTCGGTCGGGAAATATGGAAGATGTGGCCTCGTATCATTTCCCTACGAATCATAATACCATCGAAGAGGTACTGAGGTCTTTCCTCAATCAGTTTTATAGTCAGACAAGATTTATACCATCAGAGGTTATTATCCCTGTGCAATCAGCAGATGCAAAGCTGCTTGAAGAATGGCTTAGTGAAAGGAATGGCAGGAAGGTGGAAGTGATATATCCTCAGCGGGGGGATAAGGTGCGGCTTGTTGAAATGGCGCAAAAGAATGCAGAGAATGCCTATCTTGTGTCACGTGTTCACGAAGAGGACTTTGCAAGGACGTTACAGAGCTTAAAGGAAACCTTAAAATTAAAACAAATACCGGAACGTATTGAGTGCTTTGATATCTCCAATATATTTGGCAAACAGGCCGTAGGGTCTGTGGTTACCTTTGAACAGGGGAAGCCGAACAAATCCAGATACAAAAGATTTAAGATAAAAACCGTTGGACAGATCGATGATTATGCCATGATGTATGAAGTGTTAACAAGGAGATGCAAAAGAGCGGTGGAAGAAGGCGATTTGCCTAACTTGATTGTTGTGGACGGCGGCAAGGGTCAATTGGGTGTGGCGTTGAAGGTGTTTGAGGAATTAGCGATAGGGAATGTTGACCTGATTGCCCTGGCAAAAGGCAGAACTGAAAGCAGTGTAACAGGTGAAAAGATTGGTGAACAGGTCTTTTTGCCTCATATATCAGAGCCAATCATGCTCAGTCCATCTGCGCCTGAACTCCTGTTTCTTGATAAAATACGGGACGAAGCACATCGTTTTGCAATTACTTACCATAGAAAGCTTCGGGACAAGGAGTATTATAAATCGCCATTGGATGAGATCCCCGGAATTGGGGCGGCGCGTAAAAAGTCATTAATGAAGTGCTTTGGCAGCATTGAAGGCATACGAAACGCCACAATCGAACAATTAATCGAAATCAGTAAACTACCGCTAAAGCAGGCAAAAGAGATTTTTCATTATTTCCACAAGACAGAAGCTGTGGCAAATTAGGC
>DBJWYX010000182.1:0-2385 GCA_052360825.1 Candidatus Wunengus sp. YC64 | reverse complement strand
AGCACAAGCCTTACCCGGTTTTTGACAAATACCTGTTTTTAAATTAGGCCTTCGGCGACTATTTCTATTTGCATGTAGGGGTAATTCATGAATTACCCCTACCGAACGAAATTCCGTTCCTGCTGGTTCAGGTTTGTAACCTGAACCGAAACAGTTTGGTTCAATCGAGGACGATTGAACCAGCAAAAAAGCAAACTACCGCCAAAGCAGGCAAACGATATATTTAATTATTTTCATAAGACAGAAGCGGTGACAAATTAGCCACGAATGAACACGAATTGACACGAATGGTTCTTGCTGGTTCAGGCTTGTAGCCTGAACCGAAACAGTTCGGTTCAATCGAGGACGATTGAATCGGCAAAAATCCCCCTTTAACAAAGGGGGACATAGTCGGGAATCGATATTCATGTTCATTCGTGGCTAAACAATATTTGGAAATGTGTATATGGCAAAAGCTGAATTTATTACTATAGGGACAGAAATCGTCTTGGGACAAATTGTGGATACAAATACCCCTTATATTGCCCAAAATTTGTCGGAAAAAGGAATTCACGTACTGTTCCAGACGTCGGTTGGTGATGATAAGGAGTTGTTAAAGTCCGCCTTAAAAATTGCCAGAGATCGGGTGAATCTGATTATTACAACGGGCGGACTGGGGCCTACGGCAAATGACATAACACGTGAAGCCGTCTCCGAATTCTTTGATATTCCTCTTGTACCTGACAAAGAAGCTTATGCTCGTATCCAGAAAATTTTAAGAAATCAATCCATAAATAAGCAGGATGAGTATAGCAAACAGGTAACAGTTCATCCCCACCTAGACCTCCCCCCTCCCCTTTTTTCCCCATCAATGAGGGGGACAGGGGGAGGAATACAAGGGGACAATGAGCATTCCCCGCCCCTGGTGGGAGGGGTTAGGGGAGGGGGTGAATCGTTACGGAAACAGGCGATGATTCCTAAAGGCGCTCTTGCCATCCACAACGACAATGGAACAGCAACCGGATTTGCACTTAATCGTGGCAATACTGAGATCGTCTGCTTACCAGGCGTTCCTCGGGAAATGCAGTCCATGTTGAATAAATATTTGGAGATTTATACTAAAAAACACCATTTAGCGGGAAGATGCACATTGTCAAGGGATTTGCATACCTTTGGCATTTCAGAGCCGGATGTTGAAGTACAAATAAAGGCATATATAGAAAGAGAAAAACAAATTAAAGAAATGACTTTGGTACATGATGGCATAGTAACCATCAATATCCTTGCAACTGCAAAAACAAGGGAGCGTGCCATTAAATTATTAGACAGGATAGAGCAGGATATTTGCAAAAAATTAAGTCATGCGGTATTTGGAGTGGGTGACGAGACCCTTGAATACGCCGTTTATACGCTTCTAAAAAAATACAATAAAACAATTGCTGTTGCAGAATCCTGCACGGGGGGATTGGTTTCAGATAAACTTACAAACGTTTCAGGCATATCTGAGTTTTTTTTAGAAGGCGTGGTTGCATACAGTAACAGGGCAAAGATTGAAATCCTGGGTGTACCGGAAGAACTTATCACAAAGCATGGCGCCGTGAGTCCGCAAGTTGCAAGGGCAATGGCAGAAGGTATAAAAAAAAGGACCTCATTAAATATCGGTGTTGGAATCACAGGCATAGCTGGCCCTTCTGGTGCAACAAAGGGAAAGCCTGTAGGATTGGTCTATATAGCCGTTGTAATGGATGATGTTGCTGAGGTAAAAGAATGCAGGTTTAGGGGTTCGAGGATAGATATCAAAAACTTCTCAGCGAATACGGCATTGAACATGGTGCGGCTTAAACTCATGGATAATTGCTAATTGGTAGCACTTATAACATCGTGAACTTAATCGAATATAAGGGAAGGCATGGTTAACGGAATGAGTTCGTAGGGGCGGGTTTGAAACCCACTCTTACAAAGTCCACGGCTATACTGTTCTATGAAACCTTAAATGCTGTGTTTACTCAGGGTTACTTCGCTTATCAGCCGGTATATACGGAATCAATCCTTTTTGATAGGCCACCTCTTGTATTTCGCGCGGCAATGTGCGGACATCCATTACAAAGCCATTAAGCGTAATCATCCAAGCGAGAGGATTATCATCCAACATACTTGGTAAACACCAGTTTGGGTCGAGTTGTACCATGTTCAAGGAGTCACGAACAACTTTCGCCCTTGCTGAGCCGGTGCTTTTACTGACACCAAATCTATCGCATAGGTCAGCAGCGCTTACATAGGGCTTCTGGTTTTTATCGAAAAGGAAGTTCACAAATCCCAGTGCGTAGATAATGCCACATGCCCAACTTGTGAGATCACCCTTTACTAAAGGAGTGAGACGTTTGCGACACATGGCAGCAGTTGCGC
>DBJWYX010000181.1:0-5217 GCA_052360825.1 Candidatus Wunengus sp. YC64 | reverse complement strand
TGAAATACGGCGTAGAGGAACGTCTCAAGGAAGAGATCCCTGAAGTAGAATCTGTAGAACTCGCATAGTACATTTTATGTTTGATTTAAACACTGAGGAGTTTCTAAATGAGTTTAGTATTGGGTCCGATCCATTATTGGATGTTTGGGAAAATAAAAACTACCGAGTCGAGAGAATCTGCCATAGTCTCTGCATTTAAAGAAAAGTACGGTGCAGATGCAGATAAAATACTTGATCAGGTGTATAAGAAATATCCAAAAACGAACAATAACAAACCCCTTGAAGAATTGCTGGCCAATAAGTCAATTCATCAGGGAATTCAAAGTCTCATCGTGGAAGTAGAAACACGGGAAGCCGCAGTAGTTGCTGCCTTTTGTGCCAAATATCCTGATGCCGCAAAAGTAGCCGCAGAGGCCGCACATAAACATGGCATTAGTTGTGGAAAAGAGGCCGTTAAAAGCAAAGGGCTGTCAGCGGCAGATTGCAACAACACCTCGAAGGCATTTGAGATAATGGGTGACTTTCACAGCGACGGAATGCCATGTGACCGTGGCGCGCAGGTGGTGTCGGAATCTGAAAAATGCACATCCTGGGATCACGAAAGCTGCGTTCATGAACCGTACTGGAAAAATGCCGGTGCAAACTTTTTAACGATGTGCGACATTGTCAACGAATGGATTGCAGGATTCGGTGAGGGAGTAAATCCCAAAATCAGTTACAAACGTTCAAAAACCCTTGCTGCAGGAGACCCCTCGTGTTTGAGTAGTTTCGAAATAAAGAAATAAGCATGTCAGATCGTTATGCACGGCAGGTACTGTTCTACGGCATAGGTAATAAAGGCCAAAAGATACTTATGGAGAAGACTGCCGTGCTCGTTGGCTGCGGCGCATTGGGCTGTACTTCAGCAAATCTTCTCGTCCGCAGCGGAATCAAATGTCTCAAGATTGTAGACCGTGATTATATCGAAGAAAGCAACCTGCAGCGCCAATCCTTATTTGACGAAGAAGATATAAACAAAAACCTCCCAAAAGCTGTTGCCGCGCAAAAGAAACTTCAGAAAATTAATTCCCACATACAGATCGAGGCAATTGTTGTTGACCTCAACCCATCCAATATTGAAACCGTTCTTGAAAATACAGATGTCGTTATTGACGGCACAGATAATTTTGAGTCACGATTTCTCATCAATGATTATTGTGTGAAACACGGGATACCGTGGATTTACGGGGCTTGCATTGGGAGTATGGGTTTAACCATGAACATTATTCCATCAAAAACTCCCTGTCTCCGATGTGTACTCGACACTATTCCACCTTTTGGCACGACTGAGACATGCGATACAGCAGGAATTATCGCACCCATTGCCAGTATGATCGCTTCTATCCAGGCGGCGGAAGCGCTAAAAATATTAACAGGGAATTACGATGCCTTGAGTAAAGGACTTTTGAAGATAGACCTCTGGCGTAACGAAATTAAAAAGCTGCATACCGATGATCTTCGGGAGAAATCCGATTGTATAACGTGCAAACAACATCAGTATGAATTCCTGTCCAAAGATAGGTATTCAATGACAACCTCCCTGTGCGGCAGAAATGCCGTACAAATTTTACACCCTAACGGGTCGAATCTTGATCTGGCGAAACTTGCAGCACGATTGGAGTATGTGGGTGAAGTGTCTTTTAACCGCTTTCTTTTACGGCTGAAATTAGATAAATATGAGTTAACGGTATTTCCAGATGGACGATTAATTATTACCGGTACAAACGATGCCGCTGTGGCAAAGGGACTTTATGCAAAATATATAGGAATGTAATATGAACTATCTCGATAATGCAGCAACAACGTTTCCAAAACCAGAAATTGTATATAAAACAATGGACACCTTTTACCGAACACTGGGCGCAAACCCCGGACGGTCAGGTCACAAGATGGCAGTAGCGGCAGAAAAGGAAATTGAAGATACCCGTGCGGTTGTCACGAAATTATTTGGTATCAAGAATAGTAATCGATTTGTTTTTACCTTTAATGCTACCGACGCCATAAATATGGGAATCAAGGGATTGCTCAAGCCAGGAGACCATGCCATTACGACCTATCTCGAACACAACGCCGTATCCCGCGCACTCCATGGACTAGAGAAAAGAAAAATAATTACTGTAACCAAAGTAAAAAATTCTCAGGACGGCTTTATTGAACCAGATGATATCAAGAATGCCATCACGCCCAGAACACGTTTGATTGTCATGGCACATGCCCCTAACGTCCTCGGCACGATCCAGCCGATCAGGGAAATTGGCAGAATTGCAAGGGAAAACAATATCATATTTTTTATTGATGCAGCGCAGACAGCAGGGGTGTGTGAAATTGACGTCAATAAAGACTTTGTCGATATGCTCGCATTTACCGGACATAAGGGACCGCTGGGGCCAACGGGGACAGGGGGGTTGTATGTAGGCGAACGCGCAAACTTGGAACCGTGGCGGGAAGGGGGGACGGGTTTTGAGCCGGCCTCATTATCCCAGCCGGAAGAATTGCCTTACAAACTTGAAAGCGGAACTCCCAATACGGTCGGTATCGCAGGACTCAGGGCAGGGGTAGAGTATGTTCTATCCAGAGGAATTCAGACAATCAGAAAACACGAACAAAAATTAATCGACAAACTGATAAACGCTATTAAGGATGATCGGCGGTTCATTTTATATGGAACTACGGATATTTCCAAGAAAGTTGGTATCCTCTCCATAAATATCAAGGGATTTAAACCCGCAGAAGTCGGCGCCATTCTCGACCAATCCTTTGATATTGCCGTGCGTCCCGGTCTCCACTGCGCCCCCTTTGCGCATCAGGTGTTGGGAACGTTTCCAGATGGTACAGTAAGAATAAGCCCGGGATGCTTTAATACAGAAGATGATATAGATCACCTTATAATTGCACTGGACAAAATCGCCAGCGAAAAGATATAATACGCCCATGTCGCTAAATTAACTATTGACAAATATTTTGGCTTTGCTACTATATGGCCGTAGTCTTTGGTCTCAGTTCCGCCAACTAATGATGTAAAATAGTGTAAGGAAAATTGTCCTATGGCAATGTTTTTTTACATACATACATACAACAACCCCCTCGTTTTCCTTCAGAATACAGGCACTATCACAGGTTCTAGGCTTACCCCTGCAACACATAAACAAAAGTCCAGTTTTGCGTTTCATTCCTACAAAGAAAGTTACCCTTGTTATGGCGCTCATAGAAACTCCCGCAGTTTGGGGAGTGTACTCTTTGCAAGGATTTCTATGTGCAAACAATTTTTGTTTCTCACCAACAGGTTGTTCAAAATTCTCCCGACAATAGTCATTATGATATGGAAATTCAATACTTTTGGTACGAGCCAACTCCTGTTGGCGACCGGCACATGCACGCCGTTGAGCATTGCCAATCGCCGTCTGGAGACGGCTCCTACCTCGAAAAAGCGGCATTGTAATTACGAAAGGACATAGACGGGTGTCAAATATGGCAGGATGTATCGCTTTTGTGAATCACAAGGGAGGCACCGGTAAAACCACTTCCTGTATAAATATTGCCGGTTTCCTGGCGAAAAATGGCTGCAAGACGCTTGTCGTGGATTTCGATCCCCAGGCGAATGCCACCTCAGGACTGGGAATAGACGGCGCAACACTCCAATACTCTATGTATGATGCAATTTTGGACCAGTGCGAGGGATACGAAGGAGTGCCCATTGCAAAGGTCATACTGGAGACGGACGTAAAAAATCTTCACCTGGCGCCGTCGGAATTTGATCTGTCTGTGTCGGAGATTGTCTTGCAGCGGGTCAAAGAAAGGACCGGCGTTCTGACGCTTATCCTTGAAGAAATAAGGGATTTATATGACTACATCCTTGTTGACTTGCCCACGAGTTCGGGTTTATTAACGATAAATGGCCTGTGCGCCTCAGATCAGGTGGTTATACCATTAGATCCGAGTATCTACTCCCTGGAGGCATTGGAAAATCTCAAACAGACCTTTCGTGATATCAAGCGTAGGGAGGGGCGTCCGATAAACAAAATTACCGTTGTTTTAAACAGATACCATGTGGAACACGATGTATTCGCAAAGATGTTTCAGAAACGCCATCCATCGTATGAAGTCGAGGTAAGATTGCGGGAAATGTTTCCATCGGTCTTTGTCGTGCCTGAAGCTATAGAAATCTATGATGCGCAGAAAAAAGGAATTCCCATATCCCACTTCGCCCCAAAGAGCAGGGCGGGAAAGGCGTATGAGAGCATTGCAAAAAGCATTATTGAGAAATCCAATACAAAAAGCAAATAGAGTTTTGGTATGTTTTGTGGATGTCCCCCGGTGGCGGGGGTAGGGGGTGGAAAAGGATGAGGGAGGAAGTGAGAAGCAAGAAGTTAGAGGCAAGAGGCATGTCATTCCCGCATGCTTTTAGCGGGAATCCAGCGGTCATAAAGACATGGATGCCCGATAAAAGCATTCGGGCATGACAATTGTGCAAATATACTAAATTCGTCTTGCGGCTTTTTAAGCCCTGCAAGGTAGTCACTATAACAGAAAGGGGGGATTAACATGGCAAATCCGAAAGAAACGCGCAAACCTGGCCGATCGGTATTTTTCGAAGATACCGAGAATGAGGAACAATTGCAGGAACAGGGCGGGGCTGAAGCGGAAAGTGGCGCTGTGGATCTCAAGGTCGTCCACAGAGACAGGCTGCGGTTGTTAAGCGCCCTGAAGGCAATGAAAGAGGGTGACTTTTCTGTGAGATTACCCATCGATAAAGACGGCATTATGGCTGAAATAGCGATGATGTTCAATGACGTTGTCGGCATTAATGAAAGTCTGGCAAATGAAATAATACGAATGAGTAAGATTGTGGGTGAAGAAGGCAGATTGTCTGAACGGTTTTCCTTGGGGAATGTCACTGGCTTATGGAAAACAAAAATCGATTCCATCAATTCGCTTATTAATAACTTAGCACAACCCACGATTGAAGTTGGGCGTGTTATTACTGCCGTTGCCGAGGGTGATTTAGCGAAGAAAATGAGATTAGAAATGGAAGAGAGACCTCTGAAAGGTGAATTCCTGAAAATAGGAACGCGAGTCAATACCATGGTGGACCAACTGAGTTCCTTTGCATCAGAAGTCACCCGTGTGGCAAAGGAGGTAGGCACGGAAGGGAAGCTGGGAGGTCAGGCAGAAGTAAAA
>DBJWYX010000180.1:0-5249 GCA_052360825.1 Candidatus Wunengus sp. YC64 | reverse complement strand
AAAAGTTTAAGCGCCAGTAGCTCAGCTGGATAGAGCATCGGATTTCTAATCCGGCGGTCGAGGGTTCAAGTCCTTCCTGGCGCGCCAAATGAAAAATATCAATATTTTTATATGCAGTGCGGTGGGCGTAGCTCAGTTGGATAGAGCATTAGACTGTGGCTCTAAGGGTCGCGGGTTCGAATCCCGTCGTCCACCCCAAAAAATCTTTACGGGATAAAAATTTATGGGATTTGACACTTGAATACAGCGTCCCCTAAGTGTTCCCGGGATTTAAAAAAGGGATAACACCGTTAAAATGTTATCCCTTTTTTGTTTCATGCAATTCTCTTTTTAAGTATTCTACCCTTTCCCTTGCCTGCACTACTTTTAAAAAAACCAGACCGCCGATATATCCAAATATCTCGGTTGATTTCTGTTCGTCTATAATGTTTGTATAAGCATCTATTGCCTTATTGTTATAATTCTTCCGCTCTCTCTCATATAACAAGGCTAATTCTTCATAAAGATTGCCGATCCGGTACTGTGCATTCACAGGAGTTATCCCCTCAAACTTCTCTATTATTTCACCAAATTTTTCAATTGCCTCGTTATAATGTATTTTTGCACCCTCATCATCACCGATGTCATAGAGCGCCAGTCCTACATAATGATACGCCTCTGCCACTGCGTATGAATGTTCCTGAGCCTCTTTCTTGTATCCCTCCCTAAGCTCCTCCAGTATATTTTTGTATCTTTGTTCCATCGCCTCAACAAGGCTAATACTTAAAGGGATATCGGCGTCTTCCAGTTCATTCTGGCTTTCCAATATCACCTTTGGGAGAAGTAACTTCGACAAACTCTCCAGGTTTAATCCCTTAACAAGATAGAGTTCGCCTACGGAATGAAATATCTTGTTTCCCTGCGCATTATGAGAATCCGATTCAATGTTTTGCTCAGACATGTCCCGATCACGGAGATTCTTCGGCTTCGCCTCAGAATGACAAAAGGCAAAGGAATAATTACCGCTGTCATTCTGAGGCGTGGAACGACGAAGAATCTCAATTTTTGAATTTCTAAACGTCAAAATAGCGTCTATCTCTTCTCCACTCAATCCGAATTCTTTGTTCAGGAATTGAGAAAGCTTGTAATCGCTTGCCCAATTCAATTGCTTGTATAACCGTAATAATTTGATCAGAATAGCTAATTTGTAAGAAGGCCTTTTCCCGTGCAATACAGTCCTCCTGAAGAAGATAAGCCATGGATCTCTACTGGAAAAATTCAAACGCCCCTCGTAGCTGTAAAAAACTTCTAATGCAGTTCCCAGCTTATACCGTTCCCAGTCCTCGGATTCCCTATAATTAAGTTCCTGGTATCTTTTGTCGATTCTACGAAAATATGCTTCAAGGATATTTCTCATTTGAGTACTATTTACCTTACGATGTAATTTCAGTTCGTGCGGACTATATTTCAGGGCTTCTTTATAATAGGCAAGAGCCTTCTCAAATTGTCGCTCGTGATAATGCTTATCTCCGAGATACTCGTAATACCTTTTAATCATTCTCCGTGACCTGATTCCGACGTCATCTTCTCTGGCTAAACGATACACCTCTTCAAAATGTTTTATTACAGCTTCCGGAACTTGAACAGGTTCATGCGTAAGGGCATATAATCCCTCAGCATATTTATAAATGGAATTAAACTTCTGTAATAAATCTTCATGAATGCCTTTGCCCAAGATGGCTTTTTGTAAGCATTCTTTTGCCTTTTGATACATACCAAACTCTGTATACACCTTTTCCAATTGGATGATAATATCCGCACTCGTCTTGTCATTTATTACACCAGAATCCTTGTATTGACTGGCGTATCTGTTAATCACGGTACGATAAATAACAGGAACGATCTCTACGGTATTGCCTGCAATACGAACTACCTGTACGGTTATTTCTCCTGTTTCAGGATCCAGTTCCACCCCTGGCACTTCCTTCCCATCAGGAAACCTTATCCAGGGACTTTTTTTAATGACACTGGCAGTAAAAACCATGTCCTTGCCTCTGGCTAAATCCTTCGATGTCCATACGGTATCCCACGACCACTCGCCCTCTTTTTCTGTGCCGGGTCTTACAACTTTAAAATTCCTTAAAATGTCAACTTCGTTTTTCCCGAAAAGATTCCAGTTATATATCATCCCCGACAATTTCCCATCCTGTGCAACACCAGAAGGTAATATTCTTAAGCTCATCTCACCACCCAGTTTTTCGACAATAATGGCACTCAACATTGTCTCAGGAATCCCTCCTACTCCGATAATGAGGTCAACCTCTCCTCTTGTAACTGCCAGGGTTGGAGTAAGGTCATCGTCCTTAACCGGGATTAATTGAACGCCAAGCTCTTTAACTGTCTTAATAAGTTTCTCATGCCTCGGCCTGTCCAGAATAACCACCTTCATCTTTTTGATTTCATCACGTACATTTTGTGGAGTAATCTCTTCGTTTTTACCTTCCAGGGTCTTCTCAGCCATAAGCGTCAGATTTTTTGTAATACCGTGGGTTACATTAACACCCGCTCCTTTATACTTGCCTCCGACAATCGTCTTGACCCCATACATATCGGGGAAGTTAAATAATCCTCCCCTTTCGCTGTATCCGACCGCAAAAATCGTCCCGCCGTTAGGTGTCTGGTTGACTATACAACGGTCATTTTCAAAGGCGCTCAATACAATATCTGCCTGTTCCTCACTTCCAGTAGCAGTGCCAAATTTTTCTCCGATGTACAACATCGGCATTTCTTTCCGTTCACCCTCTGCATTTACCACGTAGGCCTTCCACCAGTTGAAGCTATTGTAAATATGTCTGAGCCACCAGACGGCCATACCACGTGTACGGGAGATATTAAAGCCTTCGCCATTTGTGCTAAAATATTTTAAAGACCGTGCGGCAACAACCCCAACAGCGTGTCGTAATTCATTCCTGTTTGCCAGTTGGAGGCCTTCCCCCGTTGGCTTCAGATTGTGTTCTTCTGGAATATATGCTTCGATAATGTAAGGGTCATCTATCCTCTCGGAATCAAAACTCGTATCCTTTACGTATACAACTCCGTGTTTTATCATATTTCAAGCACTTTGCAGCGTGGCGTTACCGTAATCAAAACAACCACTCGTTAAGAAAAGGCAAAAAAAACTTGCTGAAATTAGGAAGTATTTCCAGGATAATACTATAACTCAAAGCCTTGGAATTTGTGCAAAAAGTGTAGTTGTCGGCAGTAATAAGGTAATGTAGGGATTATACAAAACAGGAGAAAAAACGCAAAGTATTTTTGATATACGAGTTGACTTTTTTAAGAAATTAATTATAATCTCCTATTTATTAGTTGATTTTTAGTGTATTTATGGTGTAGTTTGTACGTGCCATTGTTGAGCTTTCATTTGTGCGCTCGTAGCTCAATTGGATAGAGTGGTGGACTTCGAATCCAACGGTTGCAGGTTCAAGTCCTGCCGGGCGCGTTATTCATAAATATCCTCAACGGGTCCTGGTTGTATACTAAGAAGTGCGCCCTTAGCTCAGTTGGTAGAGCAATTGACTCTTAATCAATGGGTCGAAGGTTCGAATCCTTCAGGGCGCACCATTTATTAAGTTGAAATTGCCACTTCATACTCATTGTGGGCAAAGGAGATGAAGAGGTCTTTGAGATTCCGCCTAGGTTGTTCATAAATTGCCGTATTAGGCGAGGGTGGCGGAACTGGCAGACGCGCAAGATTTAGGATCTTGTGCCTAACGGCGTGGGGGTTCAATTCCCCCCCCTCGCATTGTAAATTTCATTGAATAATAAGCGGGTGTAGCTCAGTGGTAGAGCGTCACGTTGCCAACGTGAATGTCGTGGGTTCGAACCCCATCACCCGCTCCATTTTTTTATCTTTGAGAAAAAAGTATTACAGGATATCAATACAATGAATGTGACGATTACAGAAGCTGGTCCTTGTAAAAAGGTTTTAAAATTTGAAATACCGAAGGAAACTATCGAAAGTGAATTTGAAAAAAAGACCGCTGAGGTCTGCGATACGGTTGAGTTGCCAGGTTTCCGAAAGGGTCGTGCGCCTCGAAAACTGGTTGAAAAGCGGTTTGGGACTCAAATAAAGGACGATGTGAAACAATCGGTTGTGAGCGATTGCTACCAAAAAGTACTTGAAGAACATAAACTAAATCCCGTGGGAAATCCCCAATTTGGTGAGATAAACCTGGAGATGGGACAACCCCTTAACTTCGATGTGACTTTAGAGGTATGGCCAACCTTTGAGTTGGGTCAATACAAGGGGCTGAAGTTAAAGAAAAAGCCATCGAATATTACAGAAGAAGATATGGGAAAGGCACTCCAGGGCATGAGTCTCAGAAAAGCTCAATTAACCGTTGTACAGGACGGGAGTGTGAAAAAGGGAGACCACATTATTTGTGACTGTAAAGTAAAGGTTGGAAGCAGTGTCATTTTAGAAGATGACGATGTGGAAATTCTCGTTGAGAACGGTGTTGCTGTTGCAAATACACCGGTACCGGATTTAGTTGCAAAATTGGAAGGGCTAAAATCTGGCAAAGAGTGTGAGGTCGAAATAAAGCTATCAGACACGTTTGCCAAAGAGGAATTCCGAGGGAATGATGCGAAATTGAAACTTACGGTAAAGGAAATAAAACGCATGGCCATACCCGAGATGAACGATAGTTTCGCTAAAACATTGGGTTACGAGTCTCTGGAAGATTTGAAGGCCAATTTACGTAAACGGATCGAGGTTGATAAAAAGAACTGGGCAGAAGACGACATGAGGAATCAGATACTTGATATCCTTTTAGAGCAGACAAAATTCGACCTGCCTCAGGATTTTGTAAATTATCATACGGAACAACGGGTATATAAACATCAGCTTGATTTGCTAAAACGGGGCATGCCTTTAGAAGAAATTCAGAAACAAACGGAAAATATTAAAAATGCATCAACAGAATCCGTCATGAGAGAACTCAAGGCGTCTCTTGTCATGGACAATATTGCTGAAAAAGAAAAGGTATTTGTTACGGAAAACGAAGTAGAGCAGCGAATCGCTGATATTGCGCGTGCGTACAATACCGACACGGCGCGGGTTCGCAAACAGTTGGAACGGCAGGGGAGTCTCTCCTATTTACGAAATGAGATGCGCGAAAATAAGGTGATAAACTTGCTTCTCAAGGAAGCGAAGATAGAAGAATAAGATTAAATAGCATCGAATCAAGAGAACGATGTAAAAATAA
>DBJWYX010000179.1:0-5419 GCA_052360825.1 Candidatus Wunengus sp. YC64 | reverse complement strand
CCCATGAAAAGCCCTTTTCCTTTACCAGATTCTTTTTTTCAAATTCTGTAAAATTCATTCCGTACTTTTTTTTGAATCGCTCATCAGTCAATCTGTATAAAACAAGCCTCCGTTCGTACTCACTCAGCACAGCTTCTTTAAGCTCTTTTTCAGGGATTATATCTACCAATTTCATTTAATAGCCTCCAATTATAAAATTGTTTTACTTCTATCGATTTTTATTTATACGATATTTCAATCTATTTCTTCTTTTAAATGGCAATCTCTAATTTAGTTATCGAAAGATTGTTTTTTTAAAAATAACGGATTAGCTTATTTGTTCTAAACCATCATTCTGTTGATCTGTTGTCCAAAATTATAACCAGTAATATCCAGTTATTCTATATCCACTCCCCTGTAAATACCTCCGTTGACGGGCCGGTCATGTAAACGTTACCGTCTTCTGCCCATTCCAGTTCCAGATCCCCTCCTGGTAGATGGACAAGAATTCTACGTTCGGTCTTTTTGTTGAGGACGCTGGCAACGCATACGGCCGATGCGCCTGTCCCACAAGCTAAAGTTATTCCAGAACCGCGTTCCCATGTCTTCATGGTGACTTCTCTGGGATTATGTATCTGGACGAAGTGGACGTTTGTTCTTTCCGGAAATGAATGATGTCGCTCAATTTCAGCGCCGTGTTGAGGAAGGTCGATTTTATCAAAATTATCGACAACGATAACGCAATGGGGATTGCCCATAGAGACACAGGTAATCAGAAATGTGATCCCTTTACTAATAGTCAATGTTTCATTTATTACCTGGGTTTCCTTGCCGAGCATGGGAATTTCTGATCGCATGAGTCTTGGTTTTCCCATGTTGACCCTCGCGCTGGACACTTTCCCATTCGTTGTAAAAAGCTGGACCGTCTTAACACCTGCCAGTGTTTCTACGGTGAGTGGATTCTTTTGGGTGATTTTGTGGTCATACACGTATTTTGCAACGCAGCGGATGCCGTTTCCGCACATCTGTGCCTCGCTGCCGTCCGCATTAAAGATACGCATCCTGCAATCTGCTACCTTCGATGGCAGAATAAGAATAAGCCCATCAGACCCCACACCAAAATGCCTGTCGCTTATAATTGTAGCCAGCTTTGCCGGTTCTTTCATTTCTTCTTCAAAACAATTGATATAGACATAGTCATTGCCTATACCATGCATCTTTGTAAATTTCATATGATCATTTTCCCTTTCCAAACAGCACGACTCTGATGGTTTTTAAAAATACCACAAAATCCAGGATAAACGACATGTTCTTGATATAATAAAGGTCGTATTGTAATTTTTCTTCCGTTTGTTCTATTGAAGATGCATACGGGAACTTTACCTGCGCCCAGCCGGTCAGGCCTGGTCTCACCAGAAGCCTCTGGGTATAAAAAGGTATTTTTTCTTCAAATTCCCTTATAAAAAACTCCCGTTCCGGACGCGGCCCAATTAAACCCATATCACCCTTAATGACATTTACCAATTGCGGGATTTCATCCAATCTCCATTTTCTCAGAAATCTTCCAATCTTTGTAATCCTGGGATCGTTATCTGCGGCATAAACTGCGCCGGTAAGCGACTCCGCATTCTCCACCATGGTACGGAATTTCATAATGATAAATTTTCTACCATCCTTGCCAATACGTTCCTGTGTATAAAAAATCCTCCCCCTGGAATCGCATTTTATTACTATTGAGAGAAACACCATGACAGGTATTAACAAAATAAATAGTATCAATGCGATAATTGCCTCTAAAATAGGCTTAATCAGCCTGCTATATAATTTGGGCTTGCCAATGGCAATGTGGAGCATCCACATATTATTAATATGTTTAAACGGTATTTTGCCCGTTAATTGTTCGTAGATAGCAGGCATATCAATGATATCTATGCCTTTCCACGAGCAATTAATCAATGCCTTGATTAAATCGGCATGTTTTTCATGTGTAATAGCTGCAACTATCAGGTCAACACCGTTTTTACGAATGACCTTATCTATCGTATATCGATCTCCCAATACGGGCACCCCATCAATGAGTTTGCCTTTCTTTTGCGGGTCGTCATCAATAAAACCTACAGTCCTCAATCCTGATTTTTGCAACCTGTTTATCTCATGCAAAATGGTTTTCCCTGCCCACCCGGCGCCAACAATGAGGACATTCCGTTTAAAAATCGGCTGCTCCAGGAGATAACTGTATAAAATCCTCCACCCGATAATAAAAAGGGTAATGAGTATACCATTGAGAATGAATACACCACGTCCTATTCGCAGCGACCAGTTCATATAAAACAACAATGTGGTAATGACAAAGGCGCTGGTGGAGGCAAGCGTGATGGCCATGACATTCCCGATAGATTTAAAATCCTTTCGAATATCATAAAGTTCGGTGGAAAAGAACACTACAATGTAAATCAAGCCTGTTAGTATAAATGACCAGGGATTGCTTTGTATATAGCCCCACCCAGCGCTTAATCCTAAACGAAGTATTGCCGATAGAAAGATGGAACCATTTACAATTAGCAGGTCTCCCAAAATGAGCAGTATAAGCCGTTTTGAAACGGGATAATTAAAAATCTTTATCGTCATGGCTAAACCCAGCCTAAAAATTTTTCAATGTCACTAAAAAAGATTCTGGGATTGTGCAGGTAAACGCTGCTCCTTGCCTTCGCCCTTTCAAAGATGCGCATAACGCCTTTATTATAATTGTGGAAGGCGTCTTTTACCTCTTTTTCAAGCGTTACAAAATCACCAAAATCCATGGTATCAACCCTTCGATTTACATCCTTCAGATAATAGTCGCTCGGTATGCGAGTAAAGAAATCTTCATACGACATTTCTTTGTTAACCAGCCCATGTTCAACACCCACATCAAAGAGCCTCGTTCCGGGGAAAGGCTCATAGACGCCGATTGAGGCAAAACTGGGTTTTATTTTATACAATAATTCCAGAGTATTTTTGACATCTTCCTTTGTCTCTGTCGGTATACCCATCATAAAGTAGGCGGTCCAGTGAATACCTGTCTCCCGGAAAAGCCTTGCCGCTTCTTGTATCCGTTCGAAGGTAATACCTTTGTCCATCAATTTTAAAATTCTCTCGCTGCCCGATTCAATCCCCACCTTTATGCTGTTACAACCCGCCTTCTTCATAGTCCTCAATAGTTCCGGGTCCACCAAATCCACCCGTGTATTACAATCCCAGTTAATTTTTATGCCTTCATTCATCAGCATATTACAAAATTCCATAACCCTCTTTCTGTTCACCGTAAAAGAATCGTCCTTAAATGTAAACTGACGGGTCCCGTAACGCTGATGCACGTACTTGATTTCTTCCAAAATATTTGTCAGGGAACGATACCGTACCTTTCTCGTCCATATCTGTGTTGCGCAATAGGAGCAGCTGTACGGGCAACCCCGGCTCCCCATTAATAACCCCATATCCTCCGAAGTATACGTATCCAAACCTAACAACGTTTCTCTGTCCGGGAATGGAAGGCTGTCTAAATTATCTATAAATTTTTTCGTATTATTGCAGACAATTCTATCACCATCCCGGTAGGAAATTCCAGGTATTGTGCCGAAATTATTGTTTTTCGAATCCCCGATCAAAGTCGAGGACAAGTTTAACGTATTTACCAATTCAAGTAATACCGCTTCGCCCTCTCCATTCACAACAAAATCAACGTCTTTTGTGTTTTTAAGGATCTCGTCTGCCTTCAAAGCCGCATGGGGACCACCAAAGACAACATAACAATTTTTGTTGAATTTTTTTGCCAGGGAAGCAATCGTAAACGCAGAGGCAGCCTTCGGGGTCATAACCGTAACCCCAACCATATCGGGTTGATATTTTACAAAAATCTCCGAAATCTCTTTTATAATGGGATTTTCCGGGTTCCTCAATTCCTTTAAATAAATGCGATATTTTTCAGGCAGTCTCGTGTAATCCATCCCCTTTGCATTTTTGTTGCAGTCGGCGTCATAGATGGTTACCTGATGTCCGGCCTTTTTCAGCGTTGCTGACAGATAGCTTAGTCCTAAAGGAAAATACCGGTTAAAATAATTAAAGAATCTATAAAAAGGCGGGTCTACCAAAAGAATTTTCATTTCCACAAACCCCTGTCCAGACTTCTGTATTGTATCGCTTCAGATATATGTTCTATCTTTGTATGCTCGCTTTCATCAAGATCGGCAATGGTGCGGGACACTTTGAGAATCTTACTATGTCCACGCGCAGAAAACCCCAATTCCGTCATTGCCTGATAAAGAATCGCTTCTGCATCTTTATCCATCACACAATATTTTTTAACCTGCCTGGAAGACATATGGGCATTCGTACCCGTTGGCTGGTCTTTAAACCGCTCTTTCTGCATTTCACGGGCAACCATCACCTTTTTTCTGATATCCACGGTGGATTGCATCTCCCTGTCGGCAACAAGCTCATTATAGCGTACTGCAGGCACCTCTACCTGAATATCCATTCTATCCAACAACGGGCCGGAAACCTTTGACATATAACTTTGAATCTGATGGGGCGTACAATGACACTCCCTCCGTTTATCGGTATAATACCCGCAGGGACAGGGGTTCATGGCGCATACCAGCATAAAATTTGCAGGGTACGTAACTGAATTTAACGCCCGTGAAATGGTCACGCTGCCTGTTTCCAGCGGCTGCCGTAATACTTCTAATGTCCTTCGGTCAAATTCCGGAAGTTCATCTAAAAAAAGTACCCCATTATGTGAAAGGCTAATCTCACCGGGTCTCGGGAATGAACCACCGCCGATTAATCCCGCGGTACTGATCGTGTGATGGGGGGCACGAAATGGCCTTGCTGAGACCAATGATTGCTTCGAGCTGAGGAGTCCCAGTACACTGTAAATTTTAGTCGTTCCTAAAGCTTCCTCCAGGGTGAGCAAAGGCATAATTGTGGGGATCCGTTGCGCAAGCATCGTCTTGCCGGCGCCCGGAGGCCCTACCATAATCACATTATGATTTCCTGCGACGGCAACCGTTAAAGCCCTTTTGACGTGTTCCTGACCTTTGACGTCTGAGAAATCCACGTCATAACCAGAAGATTCCTTAAACACTTCGCTGAGTTCAATCTTATATGGTACCGCAGGAATCGATCCGGTCAAAATTCCTACCGTCTCTGTAAGAGTTTCAACGGGAATGGTATCAAGCCCGTCAACAACCGCTGCCTCAGACGCATTTTCGGCAGGCACCAGAAATTTTTTTATCCCCGACTCTCTACACTTAAACGCCATTGATAAACAACCCTTAACCGGACGCAGCCTCCCATCCAGAGACAGCTCACCCGCAATAGCATATTCCTGGATATCCGGAACCCCGATTTGGTTCGTTGCTATAAGTATCCCGACTGCTATTGGTAATTCAAAAACCGG
>DBJWYX010000178.1:0-5480 GCA_052360825.1 Candidatus Wunengus sp. YC64 | reverse complement strand
TCACAGCCGGGCCAAATTGAGGGTCTCTAAGTCCGCCGACAATAACTTCTGTTGAGGGTGTCGCCATTTCTTCCACAAGAATTCCATGAATCTTTGCGTCGGGCATCTTCATGTTTACGTTTTTCGTAATTTCTTCGTATGCAGTCTTAATACCTTCGTTATCTTTTATACCAACCTTTACGCCTCCTACATCGGTTTTGTGACTGATATCAGGTGAGACAATCTTCAGGACAACAGGATATCCCAGAGCGGTCGCAGCTTGGATTGCCTCTGTAACAGAAGATGTGACGGCGTGCCTGGTGGTTGTTATTCCAAAGGCTTCAATGAATTCTTTGGCCTCTGGTTCGAGTAATTCATATCGCTTATTTTGTAAGGCTTTTTGTATAATATCCCGTGCCTTTGTTGGGATACTCGTCGTAAATTTGTTCATTCTGATTTGTTGAATTGGATACGCAATAATGAATTTTAATTTGAAAAAATTTATATTTTTATTATAACACAATTATAAAATGTTTAAAGGCTATATATCAAATATAATCGGACGCGTTCTGTGGACTATCCATACCCAGAGTTCGTTTCTCATTCCGTACCTTGAGCGAATCTCTGATGGAATTTCAGGAAAATCTAAAGAACCTGCCGATGATATCCTGTTAACCATCATAAGAAAAGACCGGTATAAAATCCTGGGAGAATTTAAGGTTTTTCATGCAAATGAGGAGCAGACCTATCTTGTCAAGATGTACAAATATCCTGGCCTGATTCAAAAGGTAAAACAACTCTTTAAAAAAACCCGTGGGTTTCGGGAATTTAACACGACTTACGTTGCTGCAATGAAAGGTGTGCCGGTTGAGGTTCCCGTTGCTTATGGTGAACGAAAACACCTTTTTGCCAGAGAATCTTATTTAGTAATCAAAAAAATAAAACATGCCTGCACACTGAGAGAATATTTTAGAAGCAGCGTATCGCCTGAAGAAAGAAGGGATGTTTTAAAGAAATTTGGCAAGCTCGCAAAGACCGTCCACGACTCAGGGGTAAAGCAAGACGACTTTTCACTCGATAATTTTCTTGCGTATGCCAATGAAACCGGAGAAAGAAGGGTGATCTTAATTGACTTTGAAAGGGTTTCACTGCAAGCAAACTCTTTGAGCAGTAAACAGCGTGTATGGTATCTTGCCAAATTAAATCGGTCAAAAAGGTATTTTACAAACACAGATCGACTCAGATTCCTTTTGTCTTATACAGGGGGAGATGTCGATTATTGCAAAAAATTAGCAAGACAAATCGAGACGGTAACCGTTCATATACAAAAAAAGGATGCAAAAAAGTTCTACAAGCAATGTGTTCTGGAAAATAGAAAATTTGGCATCTTTAAAAACGAGAATTATTATGGACACATTAGGAAGGATTATTCTCCTGAGACTTTGTTATCATTGTTAAGTACCGTCGAGGAATCTACCCAGGAGGTTCGTTATATAAACAATTTTCGGATAGCGCATTTCACGGGCCGTGATCGCGTAGAACAGAATTTTAAGCAGGTATGGATGCATGCTAACGCGCTATTTGCTCTAAGAATAGGCGTTCCGGTTCCCGTTGGTATCTTTAACAGACATTCTGCCAAATTATCCAGAGAAGGGTTTCTCGTCTCCCAGATACCAGAAAACGGCATTCCCTTGAATCAGTATGCTGATTTACATTCAGGCAAGAACGCAATATTATATACCCTTTTACGATTGGCGGAACAAGTCTCACCCTTTGGTACTTTTAGCAAAGATTTGAGCACTCATGATTTTCTTGTTCAGATGAAAGGAAACCAGCTTGAATGTTATCTGGGGAATTACACTGCATTTCATATAAATCATCATCCAGTACAAAAGAATAGAACGGTCAACACCCGTATTATCAAACAACTTTTACAGACTGATGATACATAAAAATACTTTGCCCATAAAAAGGCAAAACAAGTTCTGTTTATTTCCGCCAAAAGGAGGCATTATGAGTTGGATTTATCTCATTCTTGCAATATGCCTGGAAGTTGCAGGTACTACGAATATGAAGTTGTCTCAGGGTTTTACCAGAATTTTACCTTCGATTTTACTGTTCGTTTTTTATGCGTGTAGTTTCTCTCTTATGACCATTGTGCTAAAGAAAATTGATGTGAGTGTTGCTTATACAATATGGTCCGGGTTAGGGACGGCTCTTATCGTGGGAATTGGAATTATCTGGTTTAAGGAATCTATCACCTTGATGAAAATGATATCCATAATTTTTATTATCATTGGTGTGATTGGCTTAAAACTTAGTAGCGGGGCGCAATAACGACTTCGTCTGGTTGTCTGATATAGAGACGCCCGAAATTATCGTTCCATAACAGGAAGATCACGAGTAAAACTATGAAGAATTCCATTGCGAAAACATTTCTCGCAGGTTTGGCTGGGGGACTTACGCTGAACCTCGCTATGGTACTCACATTCCGTTTAATCGGTTTTGGCTGGCATGGGGGAGGAATACTCCTAAATCCATCAATCCAAAGCCGCAAGCTCATTGCAGTATGGACTCAAATGGAACCCCTGCCCTTGGTGGTATCCCATCCGGTTCAGATTTTCTTAGGACTCGTTCTCTTCGGCATTGGTCATGCCTTCATTTACCGATGGCTTGCGCCTGCATGGCCAGCCGGAATCAAGCCACGGGCGTGGCGGATGGCTGGCCTCGTATTTTATTTCTCATTTCTCTTTTGGGAATTTTTTACGCCTTTCAACCAGTTCGGCGAACCTTTTTTAATGATCTGTTTAGAACTGATATTCTGGGCAATAATTGCCATCGCTGAGGCATTCGCGATTGCCACGGCATGCGAATGGAAACCGGGAACAAAAGGCGCGTCATTACAATGAAATACTACTCTTAGATTGTCTCAAAAGATTCAAACTGAAAAAGAAGATACGGCTTATAGGAATGAAAGTGGGGGGATTAAAAAAGGACGGAAAGGAATCGAAGTTGTTTATCCTTCAGATCTTTTTTAACGAATGCCTTCCTGCGGCTAGTTCAATCTTGTAGATTGAACTATGTGTTTTGATCGGGCTATACGTCTTAAACTGTTACCAACTGTGAAAAATGTCAACTATTTCGGTTCAATCGAGGACGATTGAACCAGCAAAAGACCAGCAAAAGAAAGCCATCAAAAACTACTTTATACTGCCTGTAAATACATAGTCATTATTCGCCACTCCCACATGACAGTCAATACACGCATCGACCTTGCCTTCCAGGCGTGCTTCCCCATCCGGTTTGTACTTTACCCAATACCAGTCGTGTCCCGCAGGATTGAATCCTTTTGCCTTGTACATCACCGTGATTAAGAACAACTTCCCGTTGTCGGCATAGTTTTCTTTGATGAGAAGTGCGCCATCTGAAAATATACCTTTTTTATTTACGATAGTTTCAAGGGCAATGTCATTTACATACAATTTAAGGATATTTCCGGGAGGCATGGTGCTTTCATAAAAGCCTTCTTTCCCAGGCCACGCGGGATAGTTCTGGTATGGATTTTCAATGGTCATGTATCTCCACAAAATCTGTGCGTCCATTTTGCCTTCTTTATCCAGTGGTTCTCCTGCCATGATTGTCTGTGATATGAGCAGAACGAAAACCAGACAGGAAGCAGTAAACGCCCATTTTTTTAATCTATTCATACAAAACCCGAAATCCCAAATCGTAAATCATAAATGAAGCTATCCTCCATGCAGATATCCGCTGCTTTTGCAAATATGACAAATCGTTTGTCGGTCATTCTTGATCCCCAAAATCTCTTTTCGGGCCGCAACGTACATATCATTATTCCAGATTTCTTTGAAGGAATTTTCGAGGATGTTTCCAAATGCGTACTTTTCACTGTAGACCGCACAACAGGGTAATACGCTGCCGTCCCAGTTGATCATCGTTTCTGTCCACGGGAGCATACAGCCTATCCGCTTCTTCTGCTTTGTTGAAACGACGGTAAATTCAGGATTATCGGGCATCCACGCTCTGTCTCTTTCCAGCGCCCTTTGGGTTGTTTCGAAGACTTCCTTGCCCATATCGGGCCTCATTTTTGATATTTTGATTTTGACGCCGATTTTTTTTGCCAATTCCTTTGCCGCAGCTATCTCATGTTCGTTGTGTTTGAAGACGTGGAACAGCCAGACTAGCTTGGTATGACAGCCTGGTATTTCCCTTTTCTTTTGAACCAATCTTTTCATATTGTCCATGACCAGATCAAAATCACCGCCCACATGATATTTCAGATAAGTCTCAGAACTCGCCCCGTTGCAGGAGATATAGATTTTTTCCAGTCCCCCCTTTACTAATGCTTCTATCTGGTCATCTTCCATTCTCATTGAAAGGTTTGTGCTGATTTTTATATTAATCCCGCGTTCTTTCGCATAATGGACCATTCTAAGGAAATCCTTATTGAGCATGGGTTCTCCCCAGTTATACAAACGGATTACGGTAAGGTACTGACCCATTTCATCGACTATCTTTTTAAATATGTCGAAGGAAATAAAACCTTTTTTGGCGCTTTTATCCTGCTGTCCGGTAGGACACAAAGGACAGCGCAGGTTGCACAGATTTCCTGATTCTATGGATATCTTTGAGGGATAATAAGGAAGTCTGGTTTTGCCGAGGAATGTATAAATGCCGGGCAGAATGGAACTATATATCTTTTTAATGGTTGACATGCTTCGCGTCGTTACGATGTGTTTTTTCCCAGAGTTTTACGTATTTGACAAAAATATAAAATGCATTGGAAACCGCCAGGATAAAACCAGGCAGTCCGTCTAAGAACCCCATTTTTATAAAGTACACTTTGATAAATTTATAAAGTGGCCTAAAGAACAATTGGAACAAACTGAACCCCTTGTTCTTTTCAATCATTACATTGGCAAAGATGTTTGAATAGTTATCTATTGTTTTCAATTGATGGGAAAAATTTTTATAATTGAAGTGGTAAATGTCATGTTTCATGTATTTGGTTTTACCAGCTATGATTACTCGTCCGTGAGGGTTTGTGCCTTGCCACTGTCCGCAATCTCTCTTAAAAAGCCGCAGTTGGTAATCAGGATACCAATCTCCGTGATAAATCCATCGGCCAAGATAGAAACTGCGTCTTGGGAAAAAGAATCCTACGGTATTGCCAGGGTTACAAACAGCCTCCTGGATTTCCTCGATAAGCCCCGGTGACAACCGTTCATCAGCATCCAGTGAAAGGATCCAGTCACATTTTGCCAGACTGATGGTGTAGTTTTTTTGATCAATATTTCCGGGCCAAGCACGTTGATATACCTGATCGGTATATTCCTTACAAATACCCACGGTCTTATCTGTGCTGAATGAGTCCACCACGATAATTTCATCTACCCACTTTACACTTTCAAGACAATCACGGATGCGGGACTCTTCATTCAGGGTAATGATACAGGCTGATATAGAATATTTTTGACTCATAT
>DBJWYX010000177.1:5319-5489 GCA_052360825.1 Candidatus Wunengus sp. YC64 | reverse complement strand
GGAATACTAACTTCAGCCTGGTACCACTACGCCAGTATTTTACTCTACAACCAGAAGTTTGAACTGTACTGTATATTTGAACTTGTGAAACGAAATCTGAATATGCCAAATATTTCGGTTCAGTCGAGGACGATTGAACCAGCGAAAAAACAGGGTTTTCACGACATCTA
>DBJWYX010000177.1:0-5309 GCA_052360825.1 Candidatus Wunengus sp. YC64 | reverse complement strand
ATATTGAACCAGCCTTGGCATTTTTCAAAGAACTAAAGTGGTACGTTATTTCGTATTTTCCTTTGCGCACTCTGCGCCTTTGCGGTGAATTATTCCAGATGAATCATGGCTGAACAAACGATAAAATTTACTATTACCGGCATGCATTGTGTGAATTGTGCTATGACGATTGAGCGAAGACTTAAAGATTTGAAAGGGATTAAGTCTGTCCGGGTCAATTTCTCCAGCGCTACCGGGATTGTTGCCTATGATTCCGATATTACAAACAAGTCCTCTATTACAAAATATGTAAAGGATATCGGTTATGTGGCAAAGGAACAAGTTAGATTAGACCAGGTCTCAAAGGCGCATATTCAGATGGGATGGCTTGTTTTTAGCATCCTGGCCTCTATCGTAATGATGGCGCTGATGTATGTTCCCATGCCTGAAAAAATTCACGCCTATATGCCTTCTGTGCTGATGATTATTGCTACCGTAACGTTACTGGGTCCGGGAATGGATTTTTTTATCAGCGCCTATAAGTCTATTAAGAACTTCTCTGCCAACATGGACGTACTTGTTTCGATGGGCATTCTGGCTTCCTACCTGTATAGTACTTTAGCAATTTTTGGTATCTTTGGCATGTCAGGCCATGCATTCTTTGAAACAGCAGTAATGTTGATTGCCTTTATCCGCATCGGGAAATATCTGGAAGAACGGGTAAAGGGAAGGGCAAGTCATGCGCTCCAAAAATTAATGAAACTCCAGTCTGATAAGGCACGTTTGCTGTCACCGGAAGGAAAAGAATCGGAGGTCAATGCCTCTTCCATTCACGTGGGAGATAAGGTCGTCGTCAGGGCAGGCGAGGCCATTCCTGTGGATGGTGAGGTTGTGGAAGGCATCTCATCTGTGGATGAATCTATGGTAACGGGTGAATCTATGCCGGTTGTAAAACAAAAAGGCGATCGTGTAGTTGGGGCGACCATAAATAAAACGGGTGTGTTGGTTGTGAAGGCCACAAGGGTGGGTGAAGAAACGGTTTTGTCGCAGATTATTAATATGGTTGAGGAGGCACAGATGGATAAAGCCCCTATTCAGCGATTTGCAGATACGGTATCGAACATATTCGTCCCGGTGGTAGGCGGTTTGTCTCTTTTAACCTTTTTTTGCTGGTATTTTGTGTTTTACGACCTTGCAGGTCAATTACCATTTCTATGGGCATTAAAGACGGCGATTGCCGTGTTGGTGATTGCATGTCCGTGTGCTATGGGACTTGCTACTCCAACGGCTATTCTCGTTGGAAGTGGAGTGGGGCTGGATCATTCCATACTCATTAAACGCGCCAGCGCCCTTGAGGGAATCGCACGGCTGGATACTATAGTATTTGATAAAACAGGGACAATGACCGAGGGGCATTTTGTCGTTAGCGATATCGTTCCTTTGGGTGCGGTTAGTGAATCGGAACTGATTAAACTTGCGGCTGCCGGGTGTGCTTTTTCGAATCACCCGCTCGCCCAATCGGTAGTGGATGAGGCAAATGCAAGAAAACTGAGATGGGATGCCGTTCAGGATGTTCGCGAAGAAACTGGCAGCGGTATTGTCTGTCACTATCACGGAAAGGATTTATTCATTGGGAATGAAGGGCTTATGAGCGCCCACGGAATAAAAATTGAGGCGCACGATAAGACCAATGAACTGTATGCCCATGGGAAGTCTCTTATGTATATCGCTCACGATCACGCATATATGGGTGTGCTGGGTCTTACGGATAGAATAAAGCGAAATGCACAAGATGTCGTGTCACAGTTGAAACAGATGAACATACGGGTTGTCATGATGACCGGTGACAGCGAGCAAGTGGCAAAATCGGCAGCGTTAGAAGTGGGTATTGAGGAATATCGCGCCAGGGTGCTCCCTGCCGAAAAGAGGGAAATCATAAAGGATTTCCAGAGGCGCGGCAAGAAGGTGGGAATGGTCGGAGATGGTATTAACGATGCGCCAGCGCTGGCTCAGGCAGATGTGGGAATCGCCATCGGTGCGGGAACGGATGTCGCAAAGGAAACAGGTGATATTGTTTTAGTAAAAAATGATATGATGGATGTAGTCAAGTCGATTCAATTGGGGCGACAGACGTTGTCTAAGGTCAGGCAAAACCTATTTTGGGCTTTTTTTTATAATGTTGTCGGGATTCCGATTGCGGCCGGGGTTTTGTATCCGTTTTTTGGGATAAGCCTGAAACCCGAGTATGCAGGATTGGCTATGGCCTTTTCTTCTGTATCAGTGGTGACCAATTCCTTGTTGTTGAAACGCGCTTCATCCCTCCAAAAATCTCTTTAAAATGTCCACAACCTCGTTGCTGCTTGAAACGAGCCTGGCTCCAACAAGTTGTTTATGGTTCTTTTCCACAGACCAAACTACCTGATAGAGCATCTTAACACTTTTTGTTGAGGTCTTTTTCGGGGAGACCTTGAACTCGATCATGGCATAGGTGCCGGGCTTAATTCGATTATCCGTTTCAAAGCACAGTCCATTGATACTGATATTTTTTGAAATGCCTTCATTTTGAAATTCATCAACTTCCGGTAAAACGACATATTTTAACGGGAAATGAACCGATACTCTGCGAAGCCCCCTTTTCTCTAAAGAAATAGCGGCTTTGCTTTTTGCCTTAGTTTTCTCGGAAGTGTAAATACACACCCTGTTCTTGCCGGTTTTTTTTGCCAGGTACAGCGCTGAATCAGACTCTCGTATGAGTTCTTTCGCTGAGGTGATGTGATGACCAAATAGAGAAGATAAACCAATACTCGCGGTGAGTTGAATGTCACGGCGTGTGATGGGAAATAAGCTTCCTGCAATTATGACCCTTAATCGCTCCATTACTACGATGCCTTCTTCGATATCAGTTAATGGCATAATAACACTAAATTCTTCTCCGCCGTAACGCGCCAGAATATCCGTGTTCCGTATCGTTTCCATTACCCGACTGGCAAACTGACGTAACACCTTGTCTCCTTCCGGATGTCCATAGGTGTCGTTGATTGCCTTAAAGTTATCAATATCAATTAAGGCAATGGAGAGGGGATGCTTATATCGGCGTGCGCGGAGAAATTCTTTTTCTATGGCATCGTCAAAGTAATGTCGGTTGTATATGCGTGTCAGACCGTCCGTAATTGACAATACCTTTGTTGATTGAAATAAACGGGCATTCCTTAGCGCAATGGCGAGTGAATAACATACGGGGAAAAAGTGCTGAATATCCTCATCATGAAAGGCATTAGGCTTGTGACTTACCATGGAGGCATATCCGATGTCCTCGCCATTTGCAATGAGTGGAAGTGTAATGGTAGACTGAATCGATAGTGGTTTTGTTTTTGTCGGCGTGTCGGCCGTTACATTCTTTTCTATAATCTGTTCAATATCTTTTATGGAAACTCCCTTGCCCGAAGTGGCTGAAGATATCTGAAAGACATTATGAACTGCTTGATTGATAAAATGGCTGTCCACAGCATAATTCTGTAAAATATACAACTTTGGCTTTGCCTCAGCGAAGACGAAAATGAGTAGCACGGTATAATCAAATAATTGAGACATTTTGACCTTTACGGCCGTTATGATGTCACGAATTTCTATGTGAGAACAGATATTGGTGTTTATTGTTTGTGGGAGGTTTAACTCGAGGGCTTCTTTGTTTGCCAAGGAACTTTTGCTTATCCCGCGGGATTTCTCTTTTGTTTTTATGTCCTTCTTTTTAATCAGGGAAAGCAGTTCCGAGGTCTTTTGAAGAAATTCCCATTCGCAGAGGGCGTTTTTAATAATTTGTTTTGCGAGATCGATGTTATGAATCGGGGTGATGACGTATGCATAAATACCCCACTTGATAGATTCCTTACCCAGAGACATTTCGTTTTGATGAATCAGGAGCAGTATGCGGGTATTGGGGGAAACGGTCTTGATGAAAGAGACGTATTGTACGATCTTTTGTCTTGAAAACGCACTATTCAAGATAAAAATGGCGGGTAGTCTTTTCTTTAAGACGGGCTTTAGTTGTGTATTTTTTTTGAGGGATTTAATGTGACAGGATGGTAATACAAATTTCTTGAGCTTAGACAGGTCGTGCTGGGCGCTATCGCTAATGAGGAATAGGGGTTTCATAAAAGCTTTACTTCCATCTTTTTAGTGGCTTAAAATATTAAACCTTTTTCCACGAGGAGTTAGTCCTGCTTCTGTCTCCCCATCTCCGATGGAGAATTAGTACAATAATTAAACAATCATTCTGTGTTTTCCTTTACCAGGTTACATTTTAGGAAATAAAGAATTTCAAAGTTCCGGCCGCTTACTTCTCTAATACTTTTATATTTGTGTATAAAAATTATACAAATTCCCGTTAGAATGTCCATAACATTTTTTGTGGGTACTATTTCAAAATGAGCGGATTTTATAAAATCTCCGGTTTCGGCTCTTTTCGCGACCAGGTATTACATTACTGAACTAATACTTCGAAACGTTCATTTCTTCCATCTTCCCTGTAACCATAAACACAATCCTTTCGGCAATATTGGTTACCCTGTCCGCAATTCGTTCAAGATTGTGGGAAACCCACGTAAGGTAAGTAGCCTGATGAATTATTTTTGGATTTTGTATCATAAGAATGAGGAGTTCCCTGTAAACTTGATCGTGAAGGGCGTCTACCGTGTCGTCTTCATTACAAATAAGTCTTGCCGCTGCTACATCCCTGTTTACGAACGCCTTGAGACATTTATCGAGCATGGATAGTCCTATATCTGACATTCTGGGAATATCAATGAGGGGCTTTACCAGAGGTTCATCGCCTATTAATAAGCTTATTTTAGCAATTCCCTCTGCGTGGTCGCCCATACGCTCGAGATCGGTTATTATGCTTAATATAGAAGTCAATACCCTCAGATCAACAGCCATGGGCTGTTGTGTGGCAATGAGGGAAATACACCTTTCTTCGATGGCGAATCGTTTTTTGTTTATAAGGGAATCATTTGTTATGATTACCCTTGATGCATTCATATCCCTCTTCTGAAGAGATTCTACGGATTTCTTTATGGCATTTGCCACCATACCTGCCATTTCCAGCACCTCGTCCTGAAGATTTTTTAATGCCTTATGGTATGCTTCTCGTGTCACGACCTCTCCTTATTTTAAAAGGAATAACTTGATTGTATAGAAATTTCATGCGGTTTTTAGGGCATCTTTTCAAGTAAGTTGGGTGAAGCTTGCCCTTTAGATAATCAAGGATAAAGTCTTAAATTAAAGATAATCCCTCCCTTGATGGGAGGGACAAAGGGAGGGTGCGTAGCTTT
>DBJWYX010000176.1:0-5496 GCA_052360825.1 Candidatus Wunengus sp. YC64 | reverse complement strand
TACGCAGTCCCGAAGGCATAATCAAGTAAATACTATTGTTATCCGACTAATATTTCATAGGTAAATTTTCCTGCTTGAACTAATCTCAGGTATGATATATAGTAATACCAGGAGGTGAATTTATGAACAAAACAAAAATAGCAATCACTTTGGATCAGCGTACCGTTAAGTGCATAGACAGACTCGTACGGGAAGAAGTCTTTCCGAGCCGAAGTCAGGTCATTCAGGAAGCCGTTGAGGAAAAACTTCAACGGATCGAACGCGGCAGGTTAGCGAAAGAATGTGCCAAGCTTGACCCGGCTTTTGAAAAGGCGATGGCCGAAGAAGGTATGTCTGAGGAATTGAGCGAATGGCCAGAATATTGAGAGGTGAGATTTATTGGGCCGACTTAAACCCTGTACGAGGCCGTGAACAAGCGGGCTTAAGACCTGTCTTGATTTTAAGCGAGGATGTTTTTAATGAGCACTCGGGTACCGTTATAGCCATGGTCATTACGAGTCAATCACAGCGCGCTGGTTTTCCCCTAACTTTAGAGCTAAAGACCGGGAATCTGCCTAAGCGCTCCTGGGTTAAAATAAGTCAAATTCGAACGCTTTCTTTAGAAAGGATTGGTAAAAAGATTGGCAAGGTGTCCCCTGAGGAATTAGTTCAGATCATTGAAGGTTTGAATGAAATAATTGGAAATTAGAATAAAAATACTGACATAATGCTACCATATTTCAATTAAATCAGGCTGCCTTTTATTTTCCCCTTTAGAAAAAGGGGGTAGGGGTATGTTATGGCAAACTTACACACCCCTTTATCCCCTCTTTTTAGAGGGGAATCATTAAAGATTGAAATTCCTTAACATTAAAATAGGATGCCGATTTTCCTGATTTAACTGATAATTCTTTTGCGTATATCCTGATAATCGTTCAACTGAGAGCTCACGACGAAGTCTGTGTTTATCCGCGTCCAAAATAATTATACATATGATGAGTACAAATAATAAAAAACTGAATCCCGGCCTTTTAGAACTTGACCTCTTCTGCAAGGGAATGAAGGTTGACCAGAGATGCGATCTGGAACACGATGCCCGTATGGTCACGCGTACCCGTGCTGGTCTGGGAAGCGGGCTGGAAATCATTATCCCGGCACATCCGGAAGATATTTATATGAACGTCCCACTCCTTGAAAAATTCGTGAAGGACTCTCCCTACACACTGATCAAAAGAAATGGACAATACCTTATCATAAAAGAGGGAGAGGACGTTGCGGTTATTCGACTGCCCCGGCAACCGGCCTTTTATACGCAAAAGACGAGCAATGGCGCCCTCATGTCCCGTGTGGGGACGATGCAGGGTACGTATCTTGCCGTATACCCTGCACAGGTATGCGGCTACTGGAAACCTGAGGACAAGGTCAATTGCCGGTTTTGTTCTACAGGGTTGAATGTAGGATATAGTGAAGAGGGTGAGAAACGGGTGCAGGACGTCGTTGAAACGGCTATCGCCGCAAAGAAGCAGGAGGGCGTTACCTTTGTCCACTTCAATACGGGATATTATGACGGCAACGAACTGGACATTGTTGAGCCATACGTGAGGGCTATCAAGGAGGAGACGGGTCTTCTGGTAGGCGTGCAGTGTCCGCCATGCAAGGATTTGTCAAAATACGACAAACTCAAGGCGTTGGGGGTCGATCATCTTTCATTCTGTTTTGAGTTGTACAATCCCGAATATTTTCAGAAATACTGCCCTGGGAAACACAAGACACTGACTCAGCAGGCGTTCTTTGACGCAATGGAATACTCAGTGAAACTATGGGGGAAGGGGCGTGTTTCCGGGGAAATTATTGCGGGAATCGAGCCAATAGAGGATACACTGAAGGCGATTGATTACATCACCAGCGTCGGGGCATTTCCTACCATTTGTGTGTTTCGTCCCACCCTGGGTACGGAAATGGAGGATTACCCATCCCCAAAGTATGAAGATATGGCCAAAATATTTCGCAGGATGTATGAGTCGCTCATCAAATACAACATCCCTATCGGCATTGCGCCTAATATCCATGTGAGCCTTGTAATACAGCCCACGGAGGGTAAATATTTTATCGAACAAAAAAATCTGAATTACTATAAATATCAATTGAAATTATCATTATTGAAAATGGTCTATCGTCCATTATTCCGTCTGAAAATGATGTTTCATTGAAATCCCCCTTATCCAAAGGGGGACTTCGTCGTGAGCTCAGTCGAACGATTCAGGGGGTTGTTTTTCCTTTGTTCAATACTTATTCATAACACCCCCCCAGCCCCTCTTGATAGAGGGGAGTAATGTGAATCGCACTTTTTGAACAGCCCCGACTCGTAACAAGAGAATTTTACCTGGCTGGTAATTTTCAAAAAATTAATTTAATGTTCAAGACTTTCAATCTTTTGGATTCCCCTCTAAAAAGAGGGGATAAAGGGGTGTGTAAGTTCACCGCAACATAACCCCAGCCCCTCTGCGCTGGTTCAATCTTGCAGATTGAACCAGATTTTTGAATTGTATCATGGGTTTAAAAGTCTGTCTCTACTATGAACTATGCAAACTGTTTCGTTCAATCGTGGACGATTGAACGAGCCAGCGCTTAAAAGTCGCTGCCTGTGGCAGCCTAATTTAATTTGCCTTTTTTGCAGTTTGGTTTTTTACTTTTGCATTCATTATCCACAGGGCAATTTCTTATAGAAACTACGAATCCATGCCTCTCCTTGACCTCACGGAAAAAAACCTCACCAAAAACATCTTTAAACTGAGCATTCCCGTTGCCATTGAAAATCTCCTCCACATGAGCGTATTTATTGTTGATGCGGTTATGGTTGGACGATTGGGGACTGATGCCCTTGCCGCGGTGGGACTCGCGGGTACACTATTTTTTACCATTTCAATGGTCTTCTCGTCACTCAGTGTCGGTTCAGCCAGTATCATTGCGCGGCATATTGGCGCAAAAGAAAGGGAAATAGCCCAGGTGGTTGGATCACAGGCGGTACTTATGTCACTTGTACTGGGTATTGTAGTTACACCCTTCTTGCTGGTGTTTGCCCAAAAAATGCTGGTTCTGATGAGCGCAGAGCCTCAGGTATCAGCGCTTGGTAAAAGTTATCTGCAGATCGTTGGCGGGTTCTTTGTGTTCCGCATGATAATCCTTGCCTGCAATGGAATTCTGCGCGGGGCGGGTGATACGAAGACGCCGATGAAGGTAACGATTATTATCAACTGTATAAATATCCTGTTTAATTGGCCTTTAATCTTTGGCATAGGGCCTTTCCCCGGATTGGGAGTCGCGGGGGCAGCGTGGGCTACTGCTATATCATATACCATAGGCGCCGGGATGCTCTGTACAAAGCTCTTTACCGGAAGGTGTGTCTTGCACATCTCAATCAGCCGCATAATTAGGGTTCATTTTGAATCGGTAAAGAGGATTATCCGTATCTCTGTTCCCGCGGCCATCGATGCCTTTTTGACACAGATAGGGTTTCTGTTCTTTGCCAAGATTGTAGCAATTCTCGGTACTGTACCACTTGCAGCGCACCAGATTGCCATACGGATCGAATCAATATCTTTTATGCCGGGATTTGCCCTCGCTGTTTCAACAGCCACTTTAGTTGGTCAAAGTATCGGGGCAAAGAATGTAAACCTTGCATTGCTCAGCATGAGACGCAGTTGTTACTTTGCTATGGCGCTGATGGGATCCTTTGCATTTATCTTCCTGATTTTTCCCGGACAGATGGCCTTGATATTTAAGCCCGAACCCAGCGTCCTTTCACTGGTAGTTGTCTGCGTAATGATTGCCGCCCTTGAACAGCCAGCCCTGGCAATATATATGGTGTATTCAGGCGGTCTTCGAGGCGCGGGCGACACGATAAGCCCCATGATTATAACCATCGTCGGTACATTATGTTTCCATGTCCCCATTTCTTACCTTTTCGGTATTACACTTGGGTGGGGTTTGGCAGGTGTGTGGTTCGGTTCGGCACTGGACTGGATTTGCCGCGCCATTGCCATCTACATCCTTTATAGAAGGGGAAGATGGAAGAGAGTTAGGGTGTAATCCTGAGTACCGCGCAAAAGAAGAATTTACATGAAGGGTTCAGGTTACAAACCTGAACCCGCACGGAAAGTATAAAAATATGATTTTTACTTGATTTATCGGCCAATGGATATTAGCATACCTCTGCGATCTTTGCGGTGAGTTGAGCTGTTACAAATAATGAAATATCAGTCGTGCAGACAAATCGGTATAGCCCATGCCAATAATACAATTTATTAGAAAAAAAAGCCTGGCAAACAACCTGTTTGCTTCCATCTTCATTCCATACCTCCTATTATGCCTGACGGTGGGCGGCTTTCATGACGGCATTTTCGACGCACGGCACTGTAATCACACACAGCAATCTATATCTCATTCTACCGATGACCAGCAAATTAGGGTTTCTGGAAATCCTTCGCAGCACAACTCTGAAACCTGTCAAATCTGCCAGTGGTTGAAGACTCCTTCAAACCTAAGACAGTTTCTATTACACGACATGCGGTTTGATTGTGTTTATATCAATCTTGTATGTCATTCCAATCCGATTCTTCCGTCTCTATTCATCCAAAAATTTACCATCCGGCCACCGCCTGCTTTCTCCTGTTTTTCCGCTTGACCAAATAATTTAGGCCACTAAGACACAAAGCCCGTAGGGGCACGGTGCACCGTGCCCCTACATTGAATTCCTAATCCGTAAATTATTGCCTGTCTTTTAATTTCAAGTCGTTTTACAGGAGAATAGTATGAGATGGATAATTTACACATTGCTTGCATACATACTCATTGCAGGCAGCAACGAACATCCGTTCGCCACTACCACAGTATATGGCGAAGTGACATCAACAACCGACAAAGAATCTTCAGGGGTGAATGCCGTGGAAGAAGCGGAAGAAGAGAACAAAGAGATACGCATCAAAAAAGATGAATTTGATGAGATTGTGGGTCAACTTCAGGGGATGAAGGCTCTTCTTGAAAATATGAAACAGGATTACGATACCCGCTTTAAAGAGATGCAAGAAAAGATTGTCGTTCTAGAGAAAGAAAATACAGCACTTAAAAAAACACCTGTGGAACCTGCAGGGGCAATTCATGAATTTCCCCTACCCAAAATAGGGGACGAGGTAGCTGTTAAAGAGGTATATTCTAAAACCCCGAAAGTTCCCACAGCGAATGAAGAAGAAAAACAAATCCCATCACGGACAGATACAATCGCATCTTCTCCTTTGCCTTCTCAAACAACAGATGAGTCCATAATTCCATCGACAAATACAATTCCACCCAATCAACCTATAAGTTCACCACCGGGGCAATGGTCACCAGCGCAGCCTCTTACCGTATGGAGCATGGGAAAGAATTATATGAATATTTCTTTTGACGGGTTGTTTTCGGCTGGCGGCTCGACAGCTCAGGATTTGGAAAAACTTGAAACGGGTGGTCACGATCCGAATC
>DBJWYX010000175.1:0-5512 GCA_052360825.1 Candidatus Wunengus sp. YC64 | reverse complement strand
AAGGTGCTCGTGCCGCGCCCTACCTCGTCTAAAATAATGAGACTGCGTTCGGTGGCGTTATTCAGGATGTTTGCCGTCTCGTTCATTTCCACCATGAAGGTGCTCTGCCCCCTCGAAAGTTCGTCCGAGGCGCCTACCCGCGTAAAAATTCTGTCAACCGTTCCAATGACCGCTTCCTTTGCCGGAATAAAACTCCCCATCTGTGCCATGAGAATCAGGAGCGCTACCTGGCGGATATACGTGCTTTTCCCCGCCATATTTGGCCCGGTGATTACCATTATCGTATCCTGAGTGCCATCCAGATTAATATCATTTGGTACAAAACTTTCGTTGGCAAATTTTCTGTCCAGTACGGGGTGGCGTCCGTCGATTATTTTTAATTCCAGACTATCGGTAATTTCGGGCATGATATATCGATTTTCTACAGCAAGGTTGGCCAGGGTAGACAGTATGTCAAGGAGTGCAATTGCCTCAGACGTTCTTTGCAGTCGCGATGTAAAGCCGCTGACCTGTTCACGTATCTGGATAAATAAATCGTACTCCAGATCCTTTGCGCGCTCGTCAGCCGTCAGCACTTTTGTTTCATATTCCTTGAGTTCCGGGGTAATGAAACGTTCTGCGTTTTTGAGCGTCTGTTTCCGGATATAGGTCTGCGGGGTATTGTCCTTGTGGACGTTGGTGACTTCAATATAATATCCAAATACCTTGTTGTACCCAACCTTGAGGGAATTGATGCCCGTTCGTGCGATCTCTTCCGCCTGAAAATTGGCAATCCAGCTCTTCCCATTTTTACTGATGTACTTCAATTCATCAAGCGCTGCGTCATAACCCTCCCTGATAAGCCCTCCGTCTTTAATCGTAGGCGGCGGATCGGGCACGATTGCCGTACCGATCAAGGTGCGCACTTCATCAAGGACGTCTAATTGTTCTTCTGCAGATACTAAAACGTCCGACATACAGAATCCTACTTTTTCTTTGAGTGCGGGTAATTTGGAAAGGGATTGTTTTAAGCTGACAAGGTCGCGTCCATTTGCGCGACCGCAGCTTATCTTGGTCGAAATCCGTTCAATATCGTAGATGTTACCCAGAATGTCGCGGAGTTCCCGCCTTAATGGTGAATTTTCAGATAATTCCTTCACGCCGGTCTGGCGATATTTGATTTCGGCAGATACCCGCAAAGGGCTGATAATCCATTCCCTGAGCAATCGGGCGCCCATTGGCGTCTTCGTCTGATCGATCACGCTCAGCAGTGAGCCTTCCCGATCACGCGCCCTCATGGTCTGGGTAATCTCCAGACTCTGCTGCGTGGCCTTATCCATGAGCACCCTGTTGTCTGCCTGATATTTTTGAATTTTGCCAATGTGCTTCAGCGAGGTCTTTTGTGTCTCTTTTAAATACTGGATTACAGCGCCTGCAGCTCCCAAAGCCGGTCCCACGTCTTCACAACCGAAACCTTCCAGGGAGGTGGTTCCAAAGTGCTCCATCAGGATTCGATATGCAGTATCTTTCGAAAACTCCCAATCAGGGCGAGCGGTAACGATCCCGTCACATTCTGCCCGTATCCTTTCCATAAAAGAGGTATTGTTCCTTACGGTTTCTTCGGGTAACAACACTTCCGATGGATTCAGTCTTGCAAATTCGTCAAAGAGAGTTTCTTTCCGGATATCCTCGACTTGAAACCGGCCTGTAGACAAATCTATCCAGGATAATCCTGTCATGGTATTTGTTTCCCATACCGCTATTAAATAATTATTGCTTTTATCTTCCAGGAGGGCATCTTCTGTAAGCGTACCCGGCGTTATAATCCGGGTAACACCGCGGTCTACAACTCCCGTGGCCTCTTCAGGGTCCTGTAATTGATCACAGATGGCGACCTTGTGCCCGGCCTTGATTAATCTTCGAATGTACGATTCGGCGGCATGATGAGGCACGCCTGCCATCGGTATTGCGCCTTCACCTTTGGAACGCGAGGTGAGGGTGATTCCCAATACCTTCGAGGCGAGCTTGGCGTCCTCAAAAAATAATTCGTAGAAATCGCCCATACGAAAAAAAAGCAGTGCGTCTTTATGCTGCCTTTTTATTTCGTTGTATTGGCGCATCATCGGTGTTTCAGTAATCATATTAAATCAACCACCAATTCTGTAAAATACATAAATGCGATTTCTCTTCACAAACTTGTCCTCGCAAAAACGGGGATGAGTCAAGTTTTAGATGTTGGATGGTTAAATGGCTAGATGGTTATTAACCATTCAACCATATAACCATCTAGCCATTTATTCACAAAGTATTTACATGAATCTTGCATCTTGTTTTTTATTGGTCTGAGGCTTTGCCTCGATAATCTTAAGCCTGGATATCCTGGAATCAGGGTTATCCTGAAAAAAATACAGATGAGAAGCGCATGCACAATCAGAAGAACCAAAACCACTCACAGGTATCACAGCGTTTTTTATATTCCCAATTTTTTGACTCAGCATACACTCAGCATTCTTTTCAGCAGCATAGGTATGGACACAAGACACCTGCCCGTAATGGAGCAGATAATCGATATGCCAGTGCATTTTTTTGTCTCGCCGCAAATGCCTTTCTATACGGTCTTCCAGGTTATTTTGAGCGCTCCCGACATAGACATAAAAACCTCCCGGAAAGCCAAAGTTCCCCAGACATCCAACCCGTATAGTATGCTTTTTAACGAGTTTAATGGTAAGGCAATATATACCTTTGGTTAAAGCGTGTTTCATTTTTACTCAAATAGTATAAAAAATTCCCTGAGAAATGGAAAGTCTATATTTTTAATAACCATATCACTAAAATTTCCTGAGAAATCAATTAACCTTGACAACCCTTGTATCTTATGTTAGCATTTTGTATATTATTAAGTTATAATTTCTTGTGAGATATTGTGTTATGATTCCAGAACATTTAAAATATGCACCCACCCACGAATGGTTTCATGTCGAAACGAAATCAATCACTGTCGGACTAACAAAACATATTATTGACGAACTCAATAAACTTTTGTTCCTGGACTTACCTAAAGTAGGGGATGAAATTCTTGCGGGTATCTGCTTTGGAGAACTTGAATCGTTAGAAAATCTGATTGATATCACATCGCCCATGGAAGGTGAAGTTATTGCAGTAAACGAGCGATTATTTGAAAACCTGGACATATTAAGTAACGACCCTTATGTGCATGGTTGGTTAATAAAGTTCAAAACAAAAGAACGCCATCTCATTGATGAATTGTTGAGCGCCCAGGAATACGCCGCACACATTAGCAAATCGCATCCTGCTGCCCCCCTGAGACAAAGGAAACGACGCAGCAAGGTAGTCACAAAAGGAAAGCGGCGAAGATAACCTTTCTATGAACTCTATAACCAAACGCAAGCTCGTCATTTTAACTGAGGGCAGACTCGATGTCTTTAGCGCAAAAACGGCTGTTAGCGTTATCCGATATTGCAGAGAAGAAGTCGTTGCGGTCATAGACAGTGTTAACGCAGGAAAAGACCTTGAGTCGATTATTGGCGTTGGCAAGGGAATTCCCATTGTTAGTACCGTAGCGGAAACCTTACCGTTAAAACCCACGGCTCTCCTTATCGGTATCGCCCCTCCCGGCGGCATGCTTCCAGCCGAATGGCGCAAGCATATTACCGATGCCTTAAAAAATAAACTCGATATAATCAGCGGTCTTCACTGCCATGTAAGCGATGATCCTGAATTTTCTCAACTGGCGCACGACCATCGACGTGAAATCTGGGACGTCCGCAAAGTTCCCGAAGACATCCCCCTTGGCACTGTAAAAGCAAAAGAGACAAATACGTTGCGCATCCTTACCGTAGGCTCTGATTGTAATATAGGCAAGATGGTGACCTCTATCGAAATCACAAATGCCGCCAAAAAACGGGGAATTAACGCCTGTTTTGTGGCAACAGGGCAGACAGGAATTATGATTGAAGGGAGTGGAATTGCCGTGGATCATGTCATTTCCGATTTCATTTCCGGGGCGGCAGAAAAACTCGTGATCGACCGCGCCCACTATCAACTCTTGAGCATCGAGGGACAGGGCACTATCGTTCATCCGGCATATTCCGGCGTTACCCTTGGCCTGTTGCATGGTTCTGCTCCGCAGGGCATTATCTTATGCCATCAGCCTGCACGAAAGACGCTTCGCCATTTTGCCGGCTTTCCCATTTTGCCCCTTCCTTATTTGATCGAACTTTACGAAAAACTGGCGCAGCCAGTCCATCCCTGTAAGGTGCTTGGCATTTCGCTCAACTGTGTGGGTATGTCAGACAATGACGCATTACAGGAGATCCAAAAGGCGGAAAAGGAAACGAAACTCCCTGCTACCGATCCCATCAAGTTCGGTGTGGAAAAATTTATTGACGTTATCAGTCCTCTCTTACCATGAATCTCTCTTTTCAGCCTTTAGATTTAAAACTCAGGCACACCTTCCAGATTGCCCGGGAGATTCGTGATGTACAAAACAATGTTATAGTTCTTTTAAAAGATGAAGATGGAATTACGGGGTTGGGGGAGGCAGCGCCTACCAGCTTTTTTGGGGAAAATGTAAAGAGCGTTACTGAGACGCTTGCCCGGTCGATTGACGTATTAAAAAATGCCGATCCCTTTCATATAGAAGATATTACCGGTTACCTCAAAAACAAATTTCCAAAGGATGCCGCCGCGCGTGCGGCAATTGACATAGCCCTCCACGATTTCATCGGCAAGAAACTAAAAATACCCCTTTATAAGCTCTTGGGCTTGAATCGAAAAGAAGTCAAGACAACTTCGTTCACCATAGGAATCGATACCCTGGAAAAAATGTGCAAAAAGGCGGATGAGGCAAAAGATTTTCCCATACTGAAAATAAAAGTAGGTATTAAAAACGACCTGGAAATTCTGAAAGAATTACGCAAAATTACCAAGGCTGTTTTCCGTGTAGACGCCAATACCGGCTGGACGGTTGATGAGGCGATACAGAAGCTGAATATTATGGAAGAACTCGGTGTCGAACTCGTAGAACAACCGTTTCCCATCGGCAGCATTGAAGCCCTGAAGAAGGTCAGACGACATGTAAAAATCCCCGTCTTTGCTGATGAAGACGTAAAATGTTCAGGGGACATACCCGCCCTGTCAGACGCTGTGGATGGGATTAATATTAAATTGATGAAGTGCGGTGGGATTCGCGAAGCCATTCGGATGATTTCCACGGCTCGCGCCCACGGCCTCAAAATTATGATTGGATGTAATATCGAAAGTTCGGTGTCTATCACGGCGGCAGCGCATCTAACGCCCTTGGTCGATTATGCCGACCTTGACGGACATCTGCTTGTTACAAACGACCCTTATATCGGGGTAACTGTTGATAAGGGAAAGTTAACACTCCCCGAAAGTGATGGACTTGGGGTAGCGCAAAAATACGCTGGTTCTTAGGTAATTATGTAGAAACAAACATAACAGTTCAGCACCCCCACCTGACCTCCCCCATCGAGGGGGAGGAAACGTTTTT
>DBJWYX010000174.1:0-5520 GCA_052360825.1 Candidatus Wunengus sp. YC64 | reverse complement strand
TTGGTTTTCAGCCCTAATTTCTGTATAATAAGCTTGTCCAAACCCTGATCAACCAGAATCAATGGTATTTCATAGAGATATGGTTTTACGTCCCGCTCCTCGATAATTGCATTCTTGTCTACATTACAAAAGAGCGATAATTTTTCTTTTATCTCTGCACTCAGGTGTTTTTCCATCCTGCAAATAAGAATATCAGGCTGGATACCGGCCTGCCGCATCATACCCACGCTGTGCTGTGTGGGTTTTGTCTTTATCTCCTCCGCAGCGCTGAGGTAGGGAACGAGTGTTAAATGAATATAGAGCACATTTTCCCTGCCGACCTTTTGACCAAACTGCCTGATCGCTTCGAGGAATGGCTGGTTTTCTATATCACCCACAATCCCACCGATTTCGGAGATAACCACGTCCGTGTCCGGCCCGTCAAGTTTCTGTATGCATTCAATGATTTCATTGGTAATATGGGGAATTACCTGTACCGTCTTTCCTAAATATTCCCCCTTGCGTTCCTTCATAATAACCGCATGATAAATTGAACCTGTGGTAAAATTACAATATCTGTTCGATACGGAATTTGTAAACCGCTCATAGTGTCCCAGGTCAAGGTCTGTCTCTGCGCCATCCTCGGTTACATATACCTCACCGTGTTCATAGGGGCTCATCGTACCGGGGTCAACGTTCACATAGGGATCAAATTTCTGAAGCCTTACCTTCAATCCTCTGCTTTCCAGCAGCATCCCAATGGAGGCGGAATTAAGTCCTTTACCAAGCGATGAAACTACACCACCTGTCACAAATATATGTTTAGTCATGTTTATATCTTTCCATAAATGCTGTCAAATCTTCCCTTGTGTCAATGCCTCTTGAGGCATAATCCGTGATCGCTACCCTTATTTTGTAACCGTTGGAGAGCGCCCTGAGCTGTTCCAGCTTTTCCGCATCTTCCAGAGATGAAGCAGGCAGTTTTGAGTATTTCAATAAAAAATCTCTCCGGTAGGCGTAAATGCCAAGGTGCTTCAGGAAAGTAACGCCAGGTTCCTTGATTGGATCTTTACCATCTCGTACATAAGGAATCTGTGAACGGGAAAAATAAAGCGCATACCCGCAATTATCCAGCACGACTTTTACCACATGTGGATTTGCTAGCTCTTTGGTGTCTTTTATCGTATTTGCAAGAGTTGCCATTACTCCGCCAGTATCTTCTGCTAACGTATCTACGACCCGATCTACCATGTTTGCGTTCACTTCCGGCTCGTCTCCCTGCACATTCACGATGATATCCGCATCCAATCGCCCAGCCACCTCTGCGATTCGGTCTGTCCCGGAGGTATGCGACAGAGAAGTCATCTCCACTTCGCCGCCAAACCCTTTCACAATATCGTATATAAGTTGATTGTCCGTGGCAACAATTACTTTATGAATTCGTTTAGCCTGTCTTACATTTTGATAGACGTGTTCTATGATATATCTTCCGGTAACAGCCTTGACTTCCGGCAGGATTAATTTACCATGCAGCCTGGTCGATGCATATCTTGCTGGAATTACGACAACCGCCTTTGCGCTCTTCATCCAATCACGTAATTATTTTCTTTGAAGGAACACCGGTTCCCAAAATAATAAAGCTTAATTCTATTTTACAAGTCTTTCATATTCAAACATTTTTTCCAAGATTTTCAGAGCGCTTCGGGTTGGCGATAGCAGCACAAGGATTCATAAGGAAACTTTGTATTAAGAATAAATAATAGGGGAGATACTTTATTGCCTGGATATTTCCAGTGAAATATCCAGCGCCTTTGCTGAATGAGTAATAGCGCCAGCAGAAATCCTGTCCACGCCCGTTTGCGCTACAAGATGTACATTTTCCATGGTAATATTTCCCGATGCCTCTGTAAGCGGCTTGCGTCCTGCTTTGGAAGGTTTCCAGTTTTTAACCATTTTTACTGCCTCGTCGAGTTGCGCAATGTTCATATTATCAAATAAGATTATATCCACCTCTGCTTTAAGGGCGTCCGCAACCTCTTCCCGTGTTCGTGTTTCGACCTCTACCAAAATCCCATTTTTTATTTTTTGTCGTAATGCAGACACAGCCTTTTCAATAATACTGGTTTGGGAAGAAGTAGAGACAGGTTTCAAACCTGTCTCTACTTTTAGAATATCCAGGTGATTGTCTTTTATGAGTACCTGATCGTAAAGCCCCATTCTGTGATTGACACCGCCGCCCATCGCTACTGCATATTTTTCCAGGTATCGCCAGCCGGGGATGGTTTTCCTTGTATCCATAATAGCAGTTTTTAATGGTTTTATCCGTTCAACAAACTGTGCTGTTAGGGTTGCAATCCCGGAAAGTCTTTGCAGGAAATTCAAGGCGATCCGCTCACCCGAAAGCAACGTCTTAGCGCGACCATTTATAGAAGCAATGGTTTCGCCCTTTTTGACAAAAGTCCCATCCCTAACGTTTTGTTTTAAAGAAACACCTTTGTCCAGTTTTGAGAAAAAGTATTCAACAACGGGCAATCCTGCAATAACGCCGCTTTCCTTTGAAACAAAAACTCCTTCCACAATCAGGCCATCAGGAATAATATTTTCAGTCGTGACATCCCCTGTCCCAATATCCTCCTTGATTGCCAGTTGAATAAGGGCATCTATTTTTTCAGGTTCAAGTTTAAAGTTCATAATCCTTCCACATATCAAAACTTTTAACAAGGAAATTTATATTAAAAGTATAGCTTATAACTTTTAATATGAGAAGATTTATTAAATATTTTTCCTGTTTTAATTTAACACTTGAAACATCCAAAGATAAAATTCTAGGTCATTAGTTGACTTTTTATTGGCAAATTGGTATATATCTTGTATATTATTAAAATTCCAAAATTTTTATTCCCTCTTACAAGGAGTATGAATTGATGAATACCTCTTCCTTGAATTCCATTACGTCCGAGTATATCAAATCAATTACGAATAATGGCGTCTTTAGCCGCGGGCTCTCCTATTTTAGAAGCGGACGTGTCCTCAATTTAAAATATCGTGATGGAGAATTAGCGGCAAAAGTTTCAGGTAGTGAACCATTTCCTTACGAAGTCTCCATTCATGCTGCTGAAGAAGAAATATATGATATGGATTGTACGTGCCTCTATGCCTCAGATGGGGATATCTGCAAACACATTGTTGCCACACTACTGCAATGGATTGAAAACCGAAATAAAAGAAGCGCCTATAAGCCATTACTGCCGAGAAAACCAAAGTTTTTTAATCCTTTGCCCTTTATAATACCAAAACTCAAGGATATTGAGGAACCTGATTCTTTTCCATTCTTTGACAACAATCCAACTCATATCTTAAGTGAAATTTTTTCTGCATTTGGCGATTTCAACCTCAAGGCAGACTTGCTCAACGGCGGCCCACAACTCGAACTCAAGCTAGTCTCCGATATGGGCGATGAATCGGTACTTCACATCTCAGCCGCAAGAAGCCCGTACATCTTTGAAAAATTAAAAGATACCTACGGGACTAATGTAGAATTATCAGAACGGGCAAGACAAACCAAGATATATAAAACTCCCCTTGTTCCACATCTCCATGCCGATATAAATGATCAGGGGCACATCGAGTTATCTCCCATCCTGAAGCTGAAAGGAGCAAATAAAAAAGAACAGGTCTTCCGTCCGGAACAATTACATAATTACAAGATCAGTGACGAATGGGCATGGCTCAATAATTCCTACAGGCCGATTGCGCCTATTCCACATAATTTTATCCCTTATTTTAATAACGAAAAACCGCTCGTTTATAAAGAAAAAGATGCTGTTAGTTTTCTTAAGGAAGATTTCAACCAATTAGTTTTTGAACCTTCCTTCAAACCTTCAGAACGATTAAAACTTGCAGAGGTTCATGACGATCCCGATGTTTCATATATGCAAGTCGAGATTTGTGATAGTGACTGGTTGTGGCTGGATCCGGTATATAAAGTAGGTAAACACACCATTACACTCTCTGAAATTTTGGCATGCATCGATAAACACCGTTGCATCAGAAAGGATATGGATTATATAGAGATCCCTAAAGACATCCTCGACCTCTGGCAGCGTGGCAATGGAATTATTGAGAACGGACGTATAAAGATGCCCAAATTGGGCTATTTGCGCACCAGGGCAGAATGCGATAAAAAAGTAAAAGTAACCACCTGTGATGAAACGCGGAAATTCCTGATGAAGTTCGACCGCATCACCCCGCCGCAGCCAGCGCCGGCTGTTGATTCATACAAGGGAGAATTACGCGCCTACCAGCAGTCCGGCTATGACTGGCTCTGGTTCCTCCATACAAACAGTTTCAACGGCATTCTTGCCGATGAGATGGGACTCGGCAAGACACATCAGGCTATGGTAGCGATCCTCTCTGCCTTGCAAACAGAGCCTAATCTGCCCAATCTTGTTATTTGTCCAACCTCAGTACTGGACCACTGGGAATCCAAGTTACAAACATACGCCCCCGAATTAAAATTAACCCGATTTTATGGGAAAGAAAGAAATAGTATCCTTTCTGGCAATCTCCCGCCGGTTGTATTAACGACCTATAGTATCCTTTCCCGTGATGTAGAAGCCCTTAGCAAGGTTCATTGGAATTACGTAGTCCTGGATGAGGCGCAAAAAATCAAGAACCACAAGACACATATGTGTAAAGCAACCAAATCCCTCAAAGCGCGGCATCGCCTTGCGCTCACAGGCACCCCGATAGAAAACAGATTGTCGGAGTTGTGGTCGATCTTCGACTTCCTGATGCCGGGGTATTTGGGAAGCATGGAGGATTTCAGGAAACGATATGAAAACCCGATCACAAAATTTCAGAATAATGAAAAGCGCGAGATATTAAAGAAGATTATTCATCCCTTTAAGCTCAGGCGACTTAAGAAAGACGTTTTAACAGAACTGCCGCCGAAAACAGAAGAGAAACGATATTGTACCCTGTCGTCAGCTCAAATTGTCATGTACAAAGACATCATTAGCGAACGGGGAAGCACACTTATCGCGAAATTACGAGACGAAAGCCAGCCTGTGGAATATATCCACATCTTTGCCCTTCTCACCAAATTGAAACGGCTCTGCGATCACCCAAAACTGGTTTTGAATGGAACAACACCGAAAGGAACTACTTCAGGTAAATTCGAACTCTTCAAGGAAATCATGGAAGAGACTTTAGAATCCGGAGAAAAGGCCGTGGTCTTTTCTCAATACCTGGAGATGCTTGACATGATCGGCGATTGGCTGAAAAACATCGGAGTGAAATTTGAATCATTACGAGGGAGTACCGTGGATCGCGGTAAGGTCGTAAAGAGATTCCAAAATGACCCTGATTGCAATGTATTCCTGGGAAGCCTGATGGCGGGCGGCTTGGGCATTGACCTGACCTCTGCCTCTGTGGTCATCCACTACGACCGATGGTGGAATGCCGCACGGGAAGACCAGGCCACCGACCGCGTCCACCGCATCGGCCAGACCCGCGGCGTCCAGGTCTTCAAACTCATCA